>CAKZYL010000248.1 GCA_937884705.1 uncultured Roseovarius sp.
GCCCCCATGCCATCCGGGCGGCTCAGGCGGCAATGGACACGGCGCACAGATATCCCGAGCTTGGCACCGGCGCGCTGCCCGAGACACTGGCGGCGCGGTTTGATATCGATCCAAAGCGGATGGCGTTTGGCCCGGGGTCAGACGAGGTGCTTTTGCGTCTCATCAGCCTCTATTCCGGGCCTGGCGATGAGGTGGTGCATTCCAAAAACGCCTATATGCAGTTCCCGATTTATGCGATGCGGGCGGGGTCGATCCCAGTAGCGGCAGATGACGATGATTTCCGGCACAGCGTGGATAAGATCCTCGCCGCCGTGACCGAGCGCACGAAGATCGTGATCATCGCCAATCCGGACAACCCTTCGGGCACGTATTTGCCCGGTGACGAGGTGCGGCGCTTGCACGGCGCTCTGGCCGAGGACGTCTTGCTGATCATCGACGGGGCGTATCATGAATATGCTGCAGCGGAGGCGTATGAAGATCCCAGTGCGTTGGTGCATGAGGCCGACAACGTGGTGATGACGCGGTCGTTTTCAAAGCTCTACAGTCTGGCCGGGCTGCGGCTCGGATGGTGCTATGGGCCGCCTGAGGTGATTGATCTGATGGAACGGGTAGGGCCGTCCTTTCCGGTGAATTCAGCGGCCAATGCGGCGGGAATTGCTGCTGTGGAGGATCGGGCCCATTGCGACAGGGTGCTGGCGCATAATGGCAAATGGATCGCGCGGCTGACCGAGGCGCTGACGGGGTTTGGGCTGAAGGTCTATCCCAGTCAGACGAACTTTGTGCTGGTGCAGTTTCCAAGCGCGTCTTTGGCGGAAGAGGCGGATGAGAACCTTAAGGCGCATGGCATTGTGGGGCGCAAGTTCGCCTTGGATGATTTTGCCGATAAGCTGCGGTTTACCGTGGGGTTGGATCATGAAATGGAGGCCATGATCGCGGTTTTAGAGCAGTTCATGGCGCGCAGGTCACATGACAGTGCCGCCCAGTGAGAACCTCAGCCAGCGCGTCTATGAGGTCATCCGCCAAAAGCTGATCCTGGGCGAGCTGAAGCCGGGCGCGCCGCTGTCTATCCGGACGCTGGCGGAGGAGTTTGGCGTCTCGGCCATGCCGGTGCGCGAGGCCTTGCGGCAGTTGGCATCCGAGCAGGCGTTGATCGGGGCGGCAAAGAAGGCCTATCGCGTGCCGGATCTGACGCCGAAAGCGGCGGCGGACCTGTTTTTCGTGCGCTCTGTGTTGGAGGGTGCGGCTGCGGAGTTGTCGGCCCGGAATATGACCGAGGCTGACATTCGAGGGTTGGAAAGACTGGCTGAGGAGACCTCTGCGGGGTGGGTGGCGGGGGATGCCAGCGGCTATATCAAGGCAAATTTTGCGTTTCATTCCGCGATCAATGGGCGGGCGGGGAATGATGATTTGGTGATGATGATTGATGCGCTTTATGCGCGGACGGGCCCGTGGTTGGCGCAGGGGGTTGTGGACCTCATTCAGGTGGACAGGATTGAAGACGGACATTGGCGGATCGTGACAGCTTGCGCGATTGGGGATGCGGGAGAAGTGCGCAGGCTCGTGGAGGAAGATGCTCAGTGGGCGATCAACTTGTTTATCAATAAGCGGATGTCCTAAATCTAAGGACCCCGCCTGACAGGCACTGTCAGGCCGCGCCGACCGCCCCGTCAAACCGCAGGTTTGCCTCCGGCAAAACGGGCGGCGCGTCGCGCCACCCGCGGATCTGCGCGTGAGTTAAGGTTTGAGCCTTTAGATCACTCGCTGTCGCCTACATTCGCTGGATTATCCACATCGCGACCTAAAGCGGCGAGGTCCGAGTATCTGTCGCCAATCCGATGGTGCGGCCTGCCACCGGTGGCTGCACCCAACGCAACAACCAGTTCATCATGCGCGGGGGCGTCGTAGATCGAGAATTGCACCGTGAGATAGTGCGACCGCCGCCCGGTGTCGTGCTTGTCCATGAGCGGGATCTGGATCTGCGTGTTGGCAGGGCCGCGCGTGTTGGTGAAGCCGAGATAGCTTTTGGCGTCCACCGCCTCACGGTAGAAATTGCCGTATTGCAGCGTGTGGATGAGCGCGGAGGCGTGTTCGACCTCACAATCCGTGCCGGAGATGCAGGCCTTGCCATAGGCCTCAATCGCGTCGCCAGATCCGGCCAGAGCGATCAGGCGGTCGGTCAGCATTTTGCCGAGCGGCGGGGCCATGCGGCGGATCTCGGGCGAGAGATCCTCGACAAAGCCGCGACCGGCCCAGGGGTTCTTGACCACGGCTGCCACGCCGATCATGCGAAGGGTAGGCTCAGCAGCGCGGCCCCCTTCTGAGTGGATATCTTCATCGAAGGTGACGACTTTTCTGAGTTCGGGTAGCATGTCGGTGTCTCCGTCAGATGTTTTTGAGAAATCTGTGCAGAGGGCCGTTGATGGCCTCTGGATCTTCGGCCAGGGCCATGTGGCGCAGGCCATTGAGGATGAGCGTTTGCGCCCCAGTGATCTCGGCGGCGATGGCGCGGGTCATCTCGGGGCCGTTGCCGTAATCTTCGTCGCCTGTAATGACCAGCGTCGGGCAGGATATGGGCGGGGTGGGCGCGGTGATTTCATCCACGCGGTCGGCCAGCACGCTGTAGACGGTGTGATAGACCCCCGTGCGGTTGGCGAGCACCCAGCCGCGCACCGTGTCCATCATGTCAGGGTTTGTGGCGCGGAAATCAGGGGTGAACCAGCGTTCGAGCGCGGCCTCGACCGTGGCGCCGGAGCCATGCTCTCGGGCCTGATCGACGCGGGCGCGGATGGCGGCCTGCGCCTCAGCCGAACGTTGGTGGGGGGAGTGCAGGATGCCCAAAGCGTCGACGCGCGCGGGGGTGTCCTGAGCAAAGCGGCGGGCGATCATGCCGCCCAGTGAGAAGCCGACAATGGCGGCGGAAGGCGCATTGGAATGATCCATCACGCCAAGAAGCTGACGCGAAAACAAACTCAAAGAAGGCGTGTCCGGTGGGTCTGCCGACATGCCGTGGCCGTAGAGGTCATAGGTGAGGATACAAAAATCGTTCTGCAGGGCCGGGATGGTCCATTGCCAGCACGCCTTGTTAAGGCCGAGGCCGTGGGTCAGCACGACCCAAGGCGATTGCGGCGACCCGAAAATGTCGTAGGCGGTGCCATCGGGGGCCGTACGCATGGCGTGTACTTTCGGGTGCAGGTGTTTGCGGGCGGCAAAACGTGTGGCCGCCCGCGTGTCTTTCTGGCTTAGCTCTTGAACCACCAGCGCTGATAGGCGCGGGCGCCGTCAAGCTCCCACGTGTTGCCGATCACGTCTGGGCGTCCGATCGTGGTCAGATGCGCGTAGACGTAGTTGGTGAAGTGCGGAATGATCGAGCCGCCATCGTCGCGGGCGATCATGCACATTTCGCGGTACATGTCGGCGCGCAGACCGTCGTCGAGCTCGGCCTTGGCCTGCAGCAGCAGCTCATCAAAGCGCTCATTGGACCAGAACGCCTCGGACCAGGCCGCCCCCGTCTGATAGGCCAGTGAGAATATCACGTCCGGCGTGGGTCGTCCGCCCCAGGAGGAGAACATGAACGGCTTTTTCAGCCAAACATCTGCCCAGTAGCCATCACCAGACTCGCGCACCGGCGTGATATTGATGCCTGCGGCTTTGGCCTGTTCTGAGTAGAGCGTCACAAAATCCACCGCACCGGGCTGCACCGAGTCGGACGCGGACATGTTCAACTCAAGGCTGTCGAGACCGGCCTCCTTGAGGTGAAACTTGGCCTTGTCGGGGTCATAGCTGCGCTGTTCGATGCCTTCGGGGTAGTAGGGCATGTTGGGCGAAATGTGGAAATCATTGCCCACCGTGCCTGCGTTGAAGAAGATCTTTTCGTTCAGCTCATCGCGATCCATCGAAAGCTTCATCGCCATGCGGACGTTGTTGTCGTCAAACGGCGCTTTGTCCACGTGCATCGGGCAGGTGATCGCAGAGCCTGACGGCAGGTTCAGCACCTCGATATTGGGGTTCTGCGCCAGACGCTGGAAGGTTCTATATTCCACGGATGTGTTGGCATCCACGTCGGCCGCGATGATCGCGCTTTGACGGGCATTGGGATCGTTGATCGCCACAAGATCGACTGCGTCAAACCAGGCGCCGGTTCCGTGCCAGCCGTCATGTTTGACAAGCTCCGCGCCAACGCCGGGATTGAAGGACGTAATCCGGTAGGGGCCTGCCCCGATGCCACCTTCCCAATCGGCGTTGCCATCCCCATCTGCGGGCACGACGGCTATGTGATAGTCGGTCAGAATGTAGGGCAGATCGGCCAGACCCTGATCCAGCTCGATCACAAGCGTGAAGTCCCCATCGGCGCGCACATCGACGACATTCGAGAGAAGCGACGCGGCGGCAGACGTGCTGTCTTCGCCAAGATGGTGACGGATGGAGGCCAGCGCGTCTTTGGACGTGAACTTGCGCCCGTCATGGAAGCTGGCGTTCTGATTGAGTTCAAACGTCCAGACCTTGGCGTCGGGCGAGGCTGACCAGCTGTCGGCCATGTCCGGGCCGAGGCTGCCATCGGGCTCAATCGCGCACAAATAGCTGCGCGAACAATGCGCCAGCTGAATCATGAAAACCGAGAGATACTGACCGGGATCATGGGTGTCTGACGTGTTGGCGTCCTGCACAGCAACGCGAAACTTGCCGCCTTGGCTTGGCGTTGACGCGGACACCTTGGAGGTCCAAAGCCCTGTCGCGGCCGGAACGGTCAGGCCCGCCGCTGTGGCATGGGCCACAAAACTGCGTCGTGTGATGCCACGCCGCCGCCCGGCGGCTATGATGCGGTCAAGGACCAGTTGGTCTACGTCACGTGTCATACTCTTCTCCCTGATGTTTTTATCCTTTCAGTAGGCCGTCTGTTTGCCGAAGCCACTTTCGATTTTTCGCCACCTGAAAAGCCATGGTGACGATAATTCGCAAAAGAGGTGCTTGCGTCAATTCCCAACTTATCCAGCATGCAAAGAGGCAGAAGGTTCAGCGGGGGGCTTTCTTGTATGATCTGGGCAAGTGTTTGATCCGGGCGGGCGGCAATGTCAGCTGACCCATATTTTTCGTCAGGTAATGGCGAAAAAATGCATACCGCGCCCACGCTCTGCACAAAGATGGAGGGTAAGTTCCAACGGGGAGAGCGATCGATGGCCGATATCCAAACCTACCAGATGCTGATTGATGGCGCATGGGTCGATGCCTCGGATGGCGGAGCGTTTGACAGCGTGAACCCGGCCTCGGGGCAGGTCTGGTCGCGGGTGCCGGAAGCCACCGAGGGAGATGTAGACCGCGCGGTGCGTTCCGCCCATGAGGCATTCTTGAATGGCCCGTGGGCGACGATGACACCGACGGAACGGGGCAAGCATTTGCGCCGGTTGGCGGAGTTGCTGGCAGATCGTTCAGAGGATCTGGGCCGGACGGAGACCATCGACACTGGCAAGATGCTCAAAGAGACCAAGTGGCAAGCCAAATATATCGCTGAATTCTTTCAGTTCTATGCGGGCTGTGCCGATAAGATCAGCGGAGAGACCCTGCCGATCGACAAGCCCGATCTCTTTGTCTTCACCAAGCGGGAACCGTTGGGTGTTGTGGCCGCTGTGGTGCCTTGGAATTCGCAGCTTTTCCTAGTGGCGGTGAAAATCGGGCCTGCGCTGGCGGCGGGAAACACGGTTGTGCTGAAGGCCTCTGAGCATGCCTCGGCGGCGATGCTGGAATTTGGCAAACTCATTGAAGAGGCTGGCTTTCCACCCGGTGTGGTGAATATCGTCACCGGGCATGGGGATCCCTGCGGGCGGGCGCTGACGGGGCACAAGCTGGTGTCGCGGATATCCTTCACCGGCGGCCCGGGTGCTGCGCGGCATGTGCTTGAAAACTCAAAGAAGAATTTTGCCGAGGTCAGTCTGGAGCTGGGGGGTAAATCGCCCTTCATCGTGTTTGATGACGCCAATATTGAGAGCGCCGTGAATGCCTCGATTGCCGGGATCTTTGGGGCCACGGGGCAAAGCTGTGTCGCCGGATCGCGGCTGTATTTGCATGAGGACATCGCGGATGAATTCCTCGAACGGATGGTCGCGCAGGCGCGGGAGATCCGGATCGGAGACCCGCTCTTGGATGAAACGCAGATGGGCCCGCTCTGCACGGTTGGACAGCGCGACACTATTGAGCGCGAGCTGGCCTTTGCGCAGGAAGAGGGCGCGGAGATCCTGACCGGCGGCAAGCGGCCCGAGGGGATGGAGGGGCTGTTCTTTGAGCCGACTATACTGGCGTGTCCTCGGCAGGATTTGAAGATCGTTGATACCGAGCTCTTCGGACCGGTTCTCTGCGCACAACGATTTAAGACCGAAGAGGAAGCGCTGGCACTGGCCAATGACACGGAGCACGGTCTTGCCGCCGGGATCTTCACCCGCGACAGCGCGCGGTCCCTGCGAATGTCGAGCGCGGTGCGCGCGGGGATTGTCTGGGTGAATACCTATCGTGTCGTCTCACCCATTGCCGAGTTTGGCGGGATCAAAGGGTCGGGGTATGGCCGCGAGAGCGGGTTCCAGGCGATGTATGATTACACACGGCCCAAGACGGTCTGGATGAACACCTCGGATGAGCCGATGGCCAATCCGTTCGTGATGCGTTGAGGAGGCAGGCATGAAGTTTCAACTGGCGGT
>CAKZYL010000249.1 GCA_937884705.1 uncultured Roseovarius sp.
AAGAACACGCTGGTGCCGGTGAGCACGATCACGGGGCTTCAGCGGGGTTCCATTATCGCCTTTGCCATTATCACCGAGACGGTGTTTCAGTGGCCGGGTGTCGGGCTTCTCTTCATCAACGCCATCCAATTCGTGGATATCCCGGTGATGGCCGCGTATCTGATGATGATTTCGGTGATGTTTGTGGGCATCAACCTGATCGTCGACATGCTGTATTTCGCGATTGATCCGCGCTTGCGGGTGGATCGGGGAGGGTCGAACTGATGACTGATACACCGCTTGAACAGGCGGCTCCCAAGCCGCAGATGACGAAGATGCAGCGCTGGTGGGACAGCGATTTTATGTATTCGTTCCGCCATGCGCCTGTGGCGGTGGTGTCCTTTGTTGTAGTAGTGCTCTTGGTGATGGCGGCGGTCTGTGCGCCGCTCCTGGCGCCCTATGATCCCTTCAATCCGGCCACACTGAACCTGATGAACGGGTTCACGCCGCCGGGTGAGGCGAACGCGTTTACCGGGGAAAGTTTCCTTTTGGGCACCGATGACCAAGGCCGGGATGTGTTTTCGACCATTCTTTACGGCATGCGGATATCGCTCTTTGTAGGCTTTTCTGCGGTGCTTTTGGCAATGGTATTGGGTGTGTTTCTGGGGTTGGTTGCGGGCTATGTCGGCGGCTGGACCGAGACGATCATCATGCGCGTGGCTGACGTGCAGCTGACCTTCCCTGCGATCCTTGTGGCGATGCTGATCTTCGGGATCGCGAAGGGGATCACGCCGGCCGAGTATCGCGATCAGATGGCGATCTGGGTGCTGATCCTGGCGATTGGTCTGTCGGACTGGGTGCAGTTTGCGCGCGTGGTGCGGGGCACGACGCTGGTTGAGAAAAACAAAGAATATGTGCAGGCCGCCAAATTGATTGGGCGGTCGCCGCTGGCGATCATGCTGAAGCATATCCTGCCGAACGTGCTGAGCCCTGTGCTGGTGATTGCGACGATCTCGCTGGCGCTGGCGATTATTGCCGAGGCGACTTTGAGCTTCTTGGGCGTGGGCGCGCCGCCGACGAAGCCGTCACTGGGCACGCTCATTCGCATTGGGCAGGAGTTCATGTTCTCGGGCGAGTGGTGGATCCTGCTCTTCCCGGCCGGGACGCTCTTGGCGCTGGCCTTGTCGATCAACCTGCTGGGTGACTGGCTGCGGGATGCGTTGAACCCACGTATGCGCTGAGCCGCGCGTTCTCTTGGCCGTGGCGTGGCGATCTGACTTAGGGTCGGCAGGGCGTTATCCGTCGGTACCGCGGAATTTGCGAGCGGCAGACTGCAATTGGAATTTCGCCAGGCGTCGCGCCAGAGGCGAGCCACTAGCGTTGGCACACCTCCGGTGTGACGGGACGGCCAGGCGAACGCGCGGCGGGCTACGCCCTTGATTCCGCGCGAGTTAGTCCTGGAGGATCCCTGTGGGCTTGCCGTCGATGGTTTCCGTGTTCTTGCGGCGCCAGAAGTCCTCAACGCCATCCGCTCCTAAATCGTCAAAGAACGGCTCGAGCTCTTCTTCCCCGCGGCTCTTCTCAAGCTTCATGAGGGGCACGCCCGTGCCGCAGGAGGTCTGCACCAGATCAATCTCAAGATCATAAATCTGCCGGCTGCCTGCCAGCTTCGGAAAGAGGCCGATCAACTCGTCCCACCCGGCATCGCGCGGGTGAATGACCTTGGCCCGACCATAGGCCCGCAATATCTGCGCCGACCCTTCGAACGCGCAGAACATAAGCGTCATCCGCCCGGTGGCCTGCACATGGGCCGCCGTCTCATTCCCGCTGCCGCTGAGCGACAGCCAGACAATGCGATTGTCGCCCATGATCCGCAGCGTATCGAGGCCCTTGGGAGAGACATTGACCCGCCCGTCGCGATCCGCCGTGGCGACAAAGAACATAGGCTGTTTTTCGATAAAGGTTTTGTGGGTCCTGGCCAGTTTCTTTGCAGGTGTCGCCATCGCTTATGTCTCCCCAAGATCAGCAGACAGGCAACCAAGCCCCCTGTCAGAATGGAATATCGTCGGTCCCACTGACAAAACGTGACACCACGTGTTTCTCTCCGGCCTTCTCGAAATTGATCACGAGCTTGTCGCCTTCAATGCCCGTGATTTCGCCGTACCCGAATTTCTGGTGAAACACGCGCTCGCCCACGGTGTGGCTGCTGACCGCCTGCGCATCGATCACGCTGGATTTGCTCTCCTTGGGCTGCACCACGGGCCGATGCCCTGCGCGCGCCTGCAGACGCTTCCAACCCGGTGAATTGTAACCATCCGCCGCGGCCGCCCGTGCCTCGATATTGCTTTCCATGGTCCCAAACGCACCGGGTGCCGCCGCCCCGTAGCCGCCACCGTAGAGTCCGGGCGGGGTCAGCACATCCACGTGCTCTTCGGGCAATTCATCAATGAAGCGAGAGGGCATCTGGCTTTGCCATTGGCCATAGACACGGCGATTGCCTGCGAAAGAGATGGTGCAGATCTCTTCGGCGCGGGTGATGCCGACATAGGCCAGGCGCCGCTCTTCCTCGACGCCTTGGATGCCGCTTTCATCCATGCTGCGCTGTGAGGGGAAAAGACCATCCTCCCAGCCCGGCAGGAACACGGCGGGGAATTCGAGGCCCTTGGCGGCATGCAGCGTCATGACCGACACTTTTTCCCCGGCCTCTTCGCTTTCATTGTCCATGATCAGGCTGACATGTTCGAGGAACCCTTGCAGGTTCTCAAACTGCTCAAGCGCTTTCACGAGTTCCTTGAGGTTTTCCAGCCGCCCCGGCGCCTCGGGCGTTTTGTCGTTCTGCCACATGCCGGTGTAGCCGCTTTCATCGAGGATCACCTCGGCAAGCTCCACGTGGCTCATGGTCGGATCGCCCGCCATGCGACCCCAGCGACGCAGACCATCAAGAAGCAGACCAAGCTCTGTCGCGCCCTTGCCGCCCAGGCCTTTTTCTTCGAGCAGGATCGCCGCACCCTCGACCAGAGAGACGCCGTTTTGGCGCGCGGTGATCTGGATTTTCTGTTGGGCCTTGTCGCCCAAACCGCGCTTGGGTGTGTTCACGATCCTCTCAAAGGCCAGATCATCAGACGGGCTTACGACCAGCCGGAAATAGGCCATGGCATCGCGGATCTCCATGCGCTCATAAAAACGCGGGCCGCCGATCACGCGGTAGGGCAATCCGATGGTGAGAAAGCGATCTTCAAAGGCGCGCATCTGGTGGCTGGCGCGCACGAGGATCGCCATGTCATCGAGCGAATAGGGATCCCAGCCGCGCGTGCCGCGCTGCATGGATTCGATCTCTTCGCCGATCCAGCGGGCCTCTTCCTCGCCGTCCCAATGGCCGATGAGGCGGACCTTTTCGCCCTCTTCGGTGTCGGTCCAAAGTTCTTTTCCAAGACGTCCCTTGTTGCCCGCGATCACGCCGGATGCGGCCGCCAGAATGTGGGGCGTGGAGCGATAGTTCTGTTCCAGCCGCACGACAGTGGCGCCCGGAAAATCCTTTTCAAACCGCAGGATGTTGCCCACTTCGGCCCCGCGCCAGCCATAGATCGACTGGTCGTCATCACCGACACAGCAGATGTTCTTATGTGAAGCGGCCAGCAAACGCAGCCACAAGTATTGGGCGACGTTGGTATCCTGATACTCGTCCACCAGAATATAACGGAACCAGCGCTGATACTGTTCCAGCACGTCAGGGTGGTTTTGAA
>CAKZYL010000250.1 GCA_937884705.1 uncultured Roseovarius sp.
GTCTCGCAGCTTTCGGATGTCCGGGCCAAGATCAAACGCCTACGAGCACTTGAGAAGGAGCTGGTTCGGATTTCCAAGGGCTGCGACGGCGCAGGCGTGTCGCAGGATTGCTACGTGCTAGCGTCCCTGGCTGATCACAAGCTTTGCCGTCACGAACACTAACCAGACAAAACTCATACGTTTATGTCACCCGCGAAAACGACTGTTTTTGGCGCAGGAGTTTTGGCAAGGGTTTTTTGTCAGCGGGCGTGTTGAAGTACCGGTTTCCGACGGCGATTGACGAGAACGATACCCGCAATGATGCAGGCAGCACCGGCCAACAGCACGGCCGAGATTTCCTCGCCAAGCAGTATGACGGCCAGAACGCTGCCGAAGATCGGCATCAGGTGCACGAACTGTCCTCCACTTTCAGGCCCGATCACACTGATCCCGTAGGACCAGAACAGAAAGCCGAGCGCAGACGCGAAGATAGCGATATAAAGGACCGCCGTTACCGTGTCGCCTGACATTTGCGGTTGTTCGAAACCTTTGACGAGCAGCAAGACAAGCATCGCTGCAAGCGCGACTAGGATGCTCGCCACGAGCGTCACTATTTGAGGTGCATCAGTCGGCTTCCCGCGCAACAGAAGCGTGTACCAGGCCCAAATCAGGATCGCACCGAACATCCAGAGCTTGCCCGCATCGAACTGAACGAAGGAAAATTCGTGCTCGCGACCAGAGAGCACCAGAACAATTGCTCCCATTAACGACACAAGGAGCCCCAAGATTTGCGCCCCCGTTGGTCGAAAACCTTTCCAGATCATCCCCCCAGCGACCGTTGCAACCGGTGCGAGCGCTAGGATCAATAGGCAATTCACCGCTTCGGTCAGCGACAGTGCCTGGTAGACCATCGTATGGAAGGCCGCGATCCCGGTGAGCCCCAGCAGCACGACCTGCCGCCATGACGCTAAAAGAGCGCGGCGATGTTCAATGATGCCACGCAACGCGAAGGGCAGCAGGATCGCAAGACAAAGGCCCCAACGGATCGCGTTCAATTCAAGTGGCGCAATCTCTCCCCGGATCGCACGTCCAGCGATGAAGTTTCCCGACCAGAACAGGGTTGCCAGAACGAGCGAGGTCAGGGCTGCCCTGGTTTCATACTTAGGTGCAATTCTCATCCGTTATGTCCTCTCACTGCGTTTTAGACAGTTTGAGGCCAATGCCGACTAACGCGCATGGGGCCGATGTCCCCGCCGTGCAGGGAAAACGATAGTTGGCTTAGGGCATTTGTCCTATCTGTCCGGACAGGGTTCGGACAATGAGTTCCGACCGCGTGCTCAGCCCAGTCTTCTCCAGCAGCGAGGACACCTGATTGCGCACTGTCTTTTCGCTCTTGCCAAGCTGAGCTGCGATATCCGGATTGCTCAGCCCCTTTGCAACCAATCCCAGTACGTCCCGCTCTGCCGCTGTCAGGCCAATCTCTGCCCCGGCAAGCACTGTGCTGTTGCCGAGAAACTCGTTGATAGCCAAGCAGAGGTCCAACCAGGCAGGCTCGGTTTCAAGTAGCACATGATTGTTGCTGTTCAGCGGCACGAATTCCGCCCCCGGAATGGTCATGGCCAAGGCACGCCCCTCTTCAAAGGGGATGCGCCTGTCACCGCGCGCGTGCAGCACGAGGGTCGGAACATTCAACTCGGCCGCGATACCGCTGACATCAATCTTGTGCAAGACATCCATCGTCCGCGCGGCCACCTCGGCTGAGGCCGTTTCCCTTTCCAGGGATCGCCACCAGTCATGTTGCTCTTTTGTGCCATCGGGAATGAACAGATTGGTAAAGACTTGGCTGAAGGCGGTGTGGTGCTGCCCCCAGCCAAGTCGCATCAGATTGGTCAATGTTGCAGCTTCGGTCTGCGTGCGATCACCTTGATCCCGTGAGAGCAATCCCTTTGTATACCCACCAATCAGAATGAGCTGCTTCACCTTCTCCGGGTGTCGGAAAGCATAGGCAATCGACAGCGCCGCACCTTGGGACATCCCCAGCAACGTGAACGGTTCTTCGAGCTTCGAAGTCACGGCTTCCAGGTCTGCAAGCCACGCCTCAAAACTGATTTCCGGAACGGCCCTGGAAGACAGTCCGCACCCGCGTAGATCATAGCGTACGAGGTGACCGTAGGACGACAAATCCGCCAACCAGTGCCGCCAGACCGGGCTTTCGAGGTCACGCGAGATGTGGGTCAGCCAGTGAGCGGCACGCACGATAGTTGGGCCACGCCCCATGGACGCACACGCGATGCGCGTACCATCATTGGAGGTTACAAACGAAATGTCCTGTCTCAGAGTATGCGAAGGCTTCATACCTTGAGTTTACGGAAATTCGCGCTGCAGCACACCATTTGAGTCTTGGGATGTAAGAGAGCGGCGCGGGCAATCAGAGTTGCCAGTGTTCAAGTAAAGGTTTGCCAAAACTCATACGTTTATGTCACCGGCGAAAACGACCGTTCTTGACGCATAGGTATTGGCAGGGGGTTTATGTCCGGTGTGCGAGACTTAGTTGCCGTTTGGTCAAGAGCGAGATTTATTTTAGTCCGCCAAGACTTTAGTGAACTCCATCCGGTACACCACTTCGTCACCTGTGCGCGGATCAACGCCAGGAGCGCCACTGATTACCAACCTATCACCTTCCAAGACAAACGGGCGAGATAGGTCGCCGTGCCAGTTCGGGTTCCATGAGCCGTCGACGTGATGAACGACCCTATCGCCCTCGAGCGAGTAAGAGGCCACATATGCAAGCATGTCATCAAAGAGCTGCGATTTTTCCTCCTCACTCCAACCGCTTACGCTTGCACTCAATCGATCACGCCGGAACACAGTAGCCATCATTCGCCCGTCTGCATGGTATGCAATATAGCCAATAGGCTCCGGCCCAAGAGCGTCCGTGACCTCCCCGGTTTCTACCGACTTCCGTGTCCAAGAAATCATCCGCCACGACCCCAACAACCCGCTTTTGTCCAAATCCAAATTCCCTTTCTGCCAATAGTGATGCGCCGTCACAATGAGACGCTGGCCTGAGATTACCTGTAAGCTATCAAGTTGGAAAACACTGTAACTATGGGCTCTTTCGAAACCTTCCCCGCACCGCAGGATGTCCCTTAATTCAGCCGCTCTTGTCACAGGCGGAATCGTATTTTTTGGCTGGACGGTTTTGGCAATGGGCTAGGCGCCGGTCGATTATCTTTGGCTAACTGACTGCGACGTGCGACATTCACAAGAACTGTCAGTCTGAAGGATAAAGAAATGATTGATCCGGACGCCGTGGCCAAGATGGCCGCAGATTATACAGCCGCCTGGAATTCCAAATCCGCCGAGGCAGTGGCCTCATTCTATGCCGAAGAAGGCGAGATCATCATTAATAACGGCGATCCCTGGACGGGGCGGCCACGCGTTCAGGATATGGCCGCCGGTTTTTACGCGGATGTTCCAGACTTGGCGTTAACCTGTGACGATGTGCGCTGCTCGGGGAGCCATGTGATATTCGTTTGGACGTTTACCGGGCACGACGCAACGACCGGAAAGCCTCTCAACGTTCGCGGTTGGGAAGAGTGGGAGGTTGGAGACGATCTCAAGGTCAAAGCGTCACGAGGGTGGTTCGACGCCGAGGAATACGCACGCCAGGCAGAGGGCAGGTAACTATTCTACGATTTCCAAAACCGATACGTTTTTGTCACCGGCGAAAACGACTGTTTTTGGCGCATAGGTTCTTTCAGGGGGTTGTGTCCGTCATGCGGACAAAGCGCCAATTCGCTGCAACTGCTTAAATGTCAGCTTCCCGACGGTGAAGCTCCTGAGTACATTGCGTGTTCATTAGCTTTCACGCTTGTTTTCCGCCGCTTCCGAAGAGCCATTTTTGTGCAAGAGCGTAGTCAACAAACAGTCTGGCAAGACTGTCGGACGGGGCGTTCGCAGGATAAACAGCGTAAACATCGACGGGCCTGAGCCTGACATTTGGGAGCAACTCCACCAGTCGCCCGTCCCGTAAGGCTTCCGCAACGATGGGGTAAGTCTCGATCATGAACCCCATGCCGTCCTCAACAAATGTGCGGGCCATCGCGTAGTTATCGCAAGTCATCAAAGATCTCGGCTCGCGTGTTGGCGCGGTGCCATCAAAAGTTGTCGCAATACCAACCCACGGAATTGCCGGACATGCAATGCGGTCCCAATCTGCAAGATCATCGACAGTCTTCAGCGGTGGACGGTCACGAACGTAGTCAGGCGAGGCAAAAATGCAGAACTCAAGGCTGCCAAGTTTACGCGCTTTGTAGCTACTGTCGTTGAGGTCCGTCATGCGACCGCGAATGGCCACGTCGTATTGCGACCCTTCCAGATTTACATTTTTGTCAGACATGTGAAGCGTCAGCTGGACCTTAGGATAGGCGCGCGCGAAACCAGCGTAAAGATCTGCATAAGGGCGTTCTGAACTGGAAGCGTTGGCGGTAATTGTGAGCGTGCCAACAGGTTGTTCGACCCGCCGGTTGATCGCGGCAAGACCTTCTTGTGCCGCTAACGTCATGCGTTGGCTGGCAGCAAGCAAATCTCGACCGGCATCGGTCAGCGACATGCGTCGGGTCGAGCGATAAAGAAGCGGCAAGCCAAGCTGGTCTTCCAGCTGGGTAATGTGGTGACTGATCACCGACGGAGAGAGGTTCAGCTTGCAAGCAGCGCCCCGAAAGGAACCTAACTCAGCGACCGATTGAAAAATCGCCATCGCGCGTAGTTGATCGATCATTGTACGATCCTATCGAATTATAAAGCGAATAATGCCTATCTTATCCCACAGTAGGTTTTGCGCAATCCTTGCTTCAGTCGCAAGTACGCGACGCTTCAGACAGAAAAAGGAAGGAAGATCATGACCCTGATGGTTTCAATCGCACGCATCTCTCACAAACCAGACGCTACAGAACTTCAAGCATTCCACGCCGAACATGACGCGCTGTTGGGCAGATACGCCGGACCTGCCAAAATCTTGGATGATCCAAATGATCCAAACCAAATCGCCGTTTTGGTAGATGTGCACGACCTCGAAGGTCTGCGCAAAGCAACGCGCACGGCGGAAGGGGACGCGATGATGCGAAAATACGGTTTCCTTGAACAGCTCTCATACTTCCTTGAGACCGAAGGGACACAGAGATGAAGCTCCTGAGACTTCTATTCTGTCGGAAGGATCAAGTTCCTAGTCGTCAGACATCGAAGCTAGAAAATGACGATGCCGTCCGCGCATGCCCACTACATCAACGGTATTCTCATTATTCCGGGCGTCCGCATTTTTGGTGCTAGTCGACGCAAGCGACACAGGCAGAGCGTCGCCGTTTCCGAATAAGAGGAGGCGGTGGCGATGTAAAAACAGCAGACATTCATACGAAGAACAACATCCAGCACTTTGGGCTCGTTGCGGTCTTTCGCTTCACCGCAGGATGCGCCAAAACTCAACCGTTTATGTCACCGGCGGAAAGGACCGTTTGTGCGCGGGTTGAATGTGGGCTCTCGCAGAGAACGCCGACTTCCAAAACATGGTGGAGAATGTGAGCGTGGTCACATCCAGCAGTTAGCATGGGAAGGAATTTATTATTGGAATATCTTGCTCTTATTGCAGCAATCCTGCTAGTTGATCTTCTGGCGTTGGTTAGTCCCGGTCCAAACTTTGTCCTCGTCAGCTCAGCCGCAGTTTCTCAATCACGCAAACACGCGATCTGGACAGCTTGCGGTATCGCCACTGGCTCTTTTGCGTGGGCAGCTGCAGCGGCACTGGGGATTGTTTCTGTTTTCGAAGTCTTCCCGCTCCTTGGCCTTTTCTTGAAGGTAGTGGGTGCCGCTTACCTCCTCTACCTCGGAGCTAAGCTGCTGCGATCAAATGGGTTTCAACCGAAGGAGCGCCGAGACCAAAATGCTCCCGGTGAGGCAGCAGGCTACTGGCGCGGTTTCCTGGTCAACATGACCAATCCAAAGTCGGCTGCCTACTACGCCAGTGTGTTTGCCGCGTTTCTCACGCCTGAGATGCCGACTTGGGTACTTATCCTACTGGTCAGCGCAATCGCTCTGATGTCTTTGGCATGGCACGTGTTGCTGGCAGTCGGCTTTTCTGCAGCCGCCATCCGAGCGAGGTATATCTCGGTTTCTAAGTGGGTTGACCGGCTGTGCGGTGCGTTTTTGGTTCTTCTGGGTCTCCACTTGGCATTGGATACTCGCTAGGCACCACGAGAATGGTGCACAAACCAGCGTTTTTGCACGATGTTTCAGTTCCGAGCCTCGCTGCACTTACCTAGCGGGCCCTACCGCCTTCCCAGCCGCCCAAGCCTTGCCAACTGAGCCAGCATCTGCGCGCCAGTCCCCGTCGAGGCACTAGCCGGGCTCACCGGTGTATTCTCATTCACCCCCCGCCGCTGCGGCATCTGCTGAACGCCAAAGAACTGCCTTGCTCTCAAGGCCGCATACTCGGCGCCTGTCGCCCCACCGATCAGATATCGGTTGTAGGCCTGCTGACTGCCACCAAGCGCGCGCCCAAAGCTGTAGGCCCCGCCGAGCCCACCCGACAGGGCGGGCATCATGAAGTTCCCGGAGATCGCCCGTACAATGAACGGCGTCGCGATGATGAAACCTTTGGCCATGAGAACCATCATGAAGAATGGAATGAGTGCACCAATGTTGGACGCTCCCTCGGGATCCCCCAGTTCTCCGATGAGCGCGCTCGAAACACCCGTGATCGTCGCGAAGACGCCAGCCACAACGATCGGATAGATCGCAAAGGACACCAGTGCCGAGAGCCAACGCGCAAAGTAATCCTTGGTCACCTCGAAGAGTGTCAGGAAGATCATCACCGGAGCAATGCCGATGAGCAGCGCGATCATGAGCCGCGAGGCGACGAGGATAAAGGCCGCGAGGCCACCCAAGATCGACAAAAGCAGAACTCCAAGAACATCGAGAAGAGCCCCGGCCATCCAATTGAGCTCAGAACCCGCTGCGTTGAGATAGTCTCCGAGTTCCGAAATCAGTCGGTCGAACTCCTCGGCAAACGTCCCCGATGGACCAGGCGTCCCACCACCCACAGACGCCACAAGTGATCCGGCAATACTGTCGATGCCATTTAGGATGGCTGAAGAGAGTGCATTGAATTGCACCCAGTTGGTCGCAAATATTCCGATCAATCCGACCTTCACAGCTAGCCAGAAGGCCGTTCGTCCGTCCATCGCGCGATACTGGTAGATCATGTTGATGCAGACGAGCGCGAACACAAGCGTGGCCCCAAGTGCGAGTATCGTCCCGACTGTTGCCGCCACCGCGCCAAATTGCGTCTCACCGGCGCTGTCGAGATAGCTCTGGGAGGTTTCGACGAAATAGGTGACGACGCTCATGGGTTTGGCTCACCAGTTTCCGACAGCTTCGCAGATTGCCATCGCTGCGGCACGAGCAGCGCTCGCACGGCGATTGTAGTCGTCAGACGCTTCAAGCATCTCCCACCGTTCTGTATCGGCGAGCTCTTCGAAGAACACGGTCTCAGCGGTACTCCAGGACGGAAAACGCGTACCGCAATCGCAGTTGCCTTCTTCCACGATACGTTCGAGATTTTGCGCGCGGTAGATGTCTTGGACAAGGACACGCTTGTAAGCCTCACGCGGAGCGATGTTCTGCATCCAGTCCGGTTCTACGGGTCGGTCGACGCAGATGTCAGGCGTGTTGTCGAGGCTTGGAACCTGATCGCGCTCGGCGATTGCAGGAACTGCGAAGAACGCAGCCAGAATGGCGGTTAGGACAGCACCCTTTCTCATCATGTCGCCTCCTCCAGCGGTTCGGCGGCGATCTCGCGTTTAAGGAAGGCGGTGTGCCCGACATTTGCGAACTCCGATGTGCTGACCGACACCACTTCCCACCCTTGGCTGCCGCGCAGATTCAAGTCGTCCTGCATCTCGATGAGGCTGGTTTTGCGATCCATCGGAAAGGTCACGATCTGGTATTCGAAACGTTTCATGCGGCGGCCTCCTTCTCGAGCTCGGTGCCCGGCAGATAGAACTCGGTGATGCCGCGCTTGCCGCTCTCCCGGCCCGCCTGGATGATCACGTCGATCGAGCTTTCGATGTAGGTCACCATGTCCTGGTAGGTCATCGGGATCTCGGTTTTGAGGGCGGCGATGGCAAGGCGCTGGACGGCCAGTTGCGGGGTTTCGGCGTGGAGCGTGGTCATCGACCCTCCGTGGCCGGTGTTGATCGCCTCAAGGAAGGTCATGGCCTCTTTGCCGCGAACCTCGCCGAGGATGATGCGGTCCGGCCGCATGCGCAGCGTGGCTGTCAGCAGAACATCGGCCGAATGGAGTTCG
>CAKZYL010000251.1 GCA_937884705.1 uncultured Roseovarius sp.
CCTATTCTGCCACTCCGGCGGACATCGACAAGAAGTGGATCCTGATCGACGCCGAAGGCATCGTTCTGGGCCGTCTTGCATCGATCGTCGCCACGCGGCTTCGCGGAAAGCACAAAGCCAGCTTCACGCCCAATATGGACATGGGCGACAATGTCATCGTCATCAACGCCGAAAAGGTGCAAGTGACCGGCAAGAAGCGTGACAAACCGAATTACTGGCACACGGGCTATCCGGGCGGCATCAAATCCCGCACAACCGGTCAGATCCTGGAAGGCGCGCACCCTGAGCGCGTCGTTATGCAAGCCGTTAAGCGCATGCTGCCGGGCAACCGCCTGAGCCGTCGCCAGATGACAAACCTGCGTGTCTATGCAGGGGCTGAGCATCCTCATGAGGCGCAGACGCCTGAGGTGCTGGACGTGAAATCCATGAACGCGAAGAACACGCGGGTAGGTAGCTGATGACTGAAGAGATCAAATCCCTGGAAGGCCTTGAGGCGGTTGCCGAAGGTGTTGAGGCGCCTGTCGTCGAGGAAGCGGTGAACCGCGAGCCTGTACGTGATGAGTACGGCCGCGCCTATGCCACTGGCAAGCGGAAGGACGCGGTCGCCCGTGTCTGGATCAAGCCGGGTTCCGGCAAAGTCGAGGTGAACGGCAAAGAGATGAACGTCTACTTTGCGCGCCCCGTTCTTCAGATGATCCTGCGTCAGCCGTTCTCTGTGGCGGGCGTCGAAGATCAGTTTGACGTGATGGCGACAGTCAAAGGCGGCGGTCTGTCCGGTCAGGCCGGTGCGGTGAAGCACGGCATTTCCAAGGCGCTGCAGCTTTTTGACCCCACTCTGCGCCCCTCGCTGAAGGCCGCAGGTTTCCTGACCCGCGACAGCCGCGTCGTGGAGCGGAAGAAATACGGTAAGCGCAAGGCGCGCCGGAGCTTCCAGTTCTCCAAGCGTTAACTGCTGCGTCGAAGCGGCAAAGACCGAGAAACGAAAAAAGCGCGGGTTTACCGCGCTTTTTTTATGGGTGATTTGTGCATCAAGGCCGGGAGTGATGTCCCAGATAGGGCAAGGATGCGGCGGTTAAAAAGCCCTTGGTTCGCGCGTGATCCTGGCTTTCCCCAAATCCGGCAAACTTCGGGCCAGTTCTGCGATCAGGCTGCGCAACCAGACAAGACGCTTTGCCGCCAGCAAATTCGCCAGTCCATCAATTGTCACGACGGAGACGATGACGCCGGTGGTCAGAAGGCCGAAATGCGTGCGTGGTTCTGGCGTTAGAGGCCGTCGCAATTGTGCCCAGGCACTATGCGGTAGTACCGACGATCATTGCTGGCCTCGCGCACTTTGAGACAGACCGTATCCGTGACATGCGCGGATAGAGCGACGGAGGTTGTGCGCACGTGAATGTCGCGACCGTTTTCCAGCTTGGCCACGACGCGGAGTACAAATCCCTGGCCTTCCGTCGTGTAGTTTGAGGTGAACACAACCTCTGCACGTTCAAAACCGGCATCCGTTGTGGGGCCGCGCCAAAGAACGAGACCGATGCCAAGCCCACCGAACAGAGCGGCGAAAAACAAGATCATGACGACTATGGCAATCCGGTCTGTCCAGATCAGCCGGTTGATGCGCCGTTTGGTTTCTTCGTCCATAGGGCGAAGTTAGTTATCGGGCGGGATCAATCCAAGGCCGCGAAGATAGACGCCGATCCCGGTCTCCAGCAAATCTTCGGGCGAAAACGGGCTTTGCGTGCCCGGCGAGTTGCGGGCGAAAAGCTCTACCACGCCGTGGGACATGGCCCAGACATGGGCCGAGAACATGGCTGGCGGCGGGCGCTTTTCGGGGGGAATGTGTTGGCTGAGCTCTTCGGCAGCGCGTTCCAGAACGCGGCGGGCTTTGGCGGAGATGGCGGCCAGTTCCGGGTTGCGATTGACCGAGATCCCGCTTTCGAACATCGCGATGTAATGGCCGGGATAGCGCCTAGCAAAGGCGAGGTAGGCACGCCCCGTGGCCTCAAACGCGCTCATGGCCGAGGGTTGGCCTTTGTCGTAGGCGTATTGCATGACGTCGGCGAAAATCTCATAGCCCTGCCGGGCGGCCTCGGCGATCAGATCTTCACGCCCGTCAAAGTGCCTGTAGACAGCAGCGGGGGTGACGCCGGCTTGTTTTGCGGCCTCAGAGAGGGTGAAGCCGGTGGGCCCTTTTGCTTCAATGAGCGTCAGCGCTGCTTCCACCAGGGCTTGGCGGAGATTGCCGTGGTGGTAGCCGCGTTTAGGCATCCCAAATGTCCGGGCCGCCGCAGATTTTTGGGTCAACTGTGCCAAGCGCAGCAGGGGATTTGCGCGCGTAGTCAAGGCGGGTCAACACGTGGCGGATCGCTTCCAACCGCGCGCGGCGTTTGTCATCAGACCGGATCACCGTCCAGGGAGCATGGTCGGTATGGCTCCGCGTGAGCGTATCCTTGATGGCCGCGCTGTAGGCATCCCATCTCTTCAGGCCTTCGACGTCGATCCAGCTCAGCTTCCACTGTTTGAGCGGGTCGTTTTCGCGTCCGAGAAACCGGCGCAGTTGTTCTGCGCGGCCCACATTGAGCCAGAACTTGATAATATGGATGCCCTCATCCACCAGATGTTTTTCAAAATCAGCGACTTGCGAGAAGAAATGTTCGCGCTGCTCAGACTCACAAAAGCCAAAGACATGTTCCACAACGCCGCGATTGTACCAGCTGCGATCAAAGAAAACGAGTTCGCCCGCCGACGGCAGATGATCAATGTAGCGCTGAAAATACCACTGCGTGCTTTCCGTATCCGAGGGTTTGGAAAGCGCCACCACGCGCGCGCCGCGCGGGTTAAGGTATTCCCGGAAGCGTTTGATTGTGCCGCCTTTTCCGGCGGCATCTCGCCCCTCAAACACCATGGCCACGCGCGCGCCTGTTTCCTTGGCCCAGGCCTGCAGCTTCACCAGTTCGATCTGCAGCGCGTCAAGCTCTGCCTCGTAGGTTTTACGCTTCATCCGAGCCGCGTGGGGGTAGCTCTCTGACAGGATGTCATCCTTATTGGCGCGGTCGATGGCCTCGCGCAGATCATGTTGGGCCGCGTCTTTGTAAAACGCGCTTATGGCACCGTCGAACGGCAGCTCCATGGTCAGCTCTCCCTCAGTTTCAGCCACTATGGGGGAGGCAGGTCTCAAGCGCAATCAAGGCGTTAGGCCAGCGCGGGCGGCGGCGCGGTCAATGGCATCAATCACAGCCTCGGGGGCTGCGTGTTGGATCATGTGGCCATGCCCCTCAAGAGGCCGGAGATCTGCGCCATCGATGGCATTCTTCAACCGCGTGGAGTGGATGTCATAGCCGACAGCGAAATCCTGATCGCCATGCAGGATCTCAACGGGCATATCGATCTCGGGGTAGCGCGGGGAGAGCTCTTCGATCTCGGCGAGAAGGTTGCGCCTTTGCAAGGCGTTGGCGCGCATACTTGATCTGCGTAGCGTGAGATCGGGGCCGAAATGGGCGATGTAACCCTCGGGCACTTGGTCGGGCAGAAATATGCCCTCCAGCTCTTGGGCCACGCGTTCTTCACCGACGAAGGCCGTAATCAGCGGGATGACGATGGGCCCGATGACTGGGTGCGACAGGATCTTGTAGTAGGTGGTGAGCCCGGTGTCCCACGGGTGTGAGGCTGCAGCCAAAGCGACCAGTCCCGATATCTTGTCAGGGTGGTGCACAGCCCAGGCCAAAGCTACGGCCCCGCCGTAGGAATGTCCCACGACCACGGGCTTTTGCGCGCCGATCTGAAGTGCTGCAGCGGACAGCAGATCGGCTTGCTCTGTGATGGATGCGCCGGTGCTGGAGAGCGGATCCGTATAGCCGAGACCAGGACGATCAAACACGAAGACGCGGTACCGCTCAGCCAGAGCAGGGGCCAATTTGAAGGTCATATCACGGGTACTGCCGGACGAGCCATGGATCAAGACAACCTCAGGTACGTCCTCGCCATCGGGGCCCATGACAACGGCATGCACCTGATTTCCGTTGACGCTGAAAAGATGGCCTTCGGGCGGATACGTCGCTTCGGCGCGTGTTTCATGGGCGCGGGCCTTTAGCCATACGGCCAAAATGACCACGACCAGAACGGCCGCCAGACTCAATGCGAGCCTCATCAGGGCGATGCCCGCCAGTCTGTGGTCTCAATGCCGATCTTGCGCACATCGTAGGGCGTTGTCTCATAGATCTCTGACAGCCAGTTGCCATAGAGTAAATGCGCGTGGCTGCGCCAGCGGTTTTGTGGATCGCGTGAGGGATCATCATCGGGGTAGTAGTTGCCTGGCACATTGATCGGTTTGCCTGTCGCAACGTCCCGGTCATATTCTTGTTTCAGCGTGTCGCTGTCATATTCCAAATGGTTGAAAATATAGAGCGCGCGATTGGCCGGATCTTCCACCAGACAGGGGCCCACCTCTTCACTGCTGAGAAGCGTTTGCATGCCGCCTGCAGCGTTAATCTCATCTTGGCGCATCTCGGTCCAACGGCTTACGGGGATGACGCAATCGTCTGAAAAACCTCGCAGAAACGGCGAGGAAACCTTCATATTGCGGTGCCGGAAACAGCCGAAGGCCTTGGCATCCAGCATGTGTTTTGGCACCCCGTGAAAATAGTTGATCATCGCCATCCCACCCCAGCAGACGCCAAAGGTGGAATGCACATGGGTGCGCGTCCAGTCGAAAAGCTGGCAAAGCTCATCCCAATAGGTGACGTCTTCGAAGGCCAGATGTTCAATCGGCGCGCCGGTGATGATCAGACCGTCAAACTTGTCATCGCTGGCCAGCACTTCGGAGAAGGGGCGATAGAAGCTCTCCATGTGTTCTGCGGCCGTGTT
>CAKZYL010000252.1 GCA_937884705.1 uncultured Roseovarius sp.
GGGCAAAGCATCGTCAACACCATCGGGCGCAAAGGCGTCAAAGCGATCGAGCTGACCAATGGTGTGACAGTGCCGGTTGATGCGGTGGCCGTGTCCGGCGGTTGGAACCCCAACGTGCATCTGACGTGCCATCAGCGGGGGAGGCCGGAATGGCGCGAGGACATCAACGCGTTCGTGCCGGGCGGGACTTTGCCCACCGGCATGGCCATCGCGGGTGCGGCCAATGGCGCGATGACGCTGGCCGCGGCTTTGGCAGAGGGGCAAGCCGTGGCTGATGCGCAGCTCAGCGATCTTGGATTTACACCCGTCGCCGCGGATATCCCAGAGGCAGAGGACGAGCCCAGCAAAGGTGCTGCCTTCTGGTATGTGAAGGAAAGCAAAACCCGCGCGTGGCTTGATCAGCAAAACGATGTGACCGTCAAAGACGTCAAGCAGTCCTATCAGGAAGGCTTCCGCTCGGTCGAGCATCTGAAGCGTTACACCACGCTTGGCATGGCGACGGATCAGGGCAAAACCGCAAATATCCCCGCGCTTGCCATTATGTCAGAACTCACGGGTCGCCCGATCCAGGAAACCGGCACAACGATTTTCCGCCCGCCCTACACGCCCGTGCCGATCGGCGCATTTGGTGGCCGGTCCCGCGGAAAGGATTTCCGCCCGACCCGCCTGACGCCAAGCCATAAATGGGCCGAGCAGAACGGCGCGAGTTTCGTAAATGTCGGCAACTGGATGCGCGCAGAATGGTACACAAAGCCTGGTGAGAAAGGCTGGCGCGACAGTGTGGATCGTGAAGCGCTTGCCACGCGGACATCGGTGGGCATCTGCGATGTGACCACATTGGGCAAGATCGACATCAAGGGCAAAGACGCTGGCGCCTTCCTCGACAAGGTCTATGCCAACACCTTCTCAACGCTGAAGGTGGGCAAGGTCCGCTACGGGCTTATGCTGCGCGAAGATGGCATTTGCTACGATGACGGCACCACGGCGCGGATGGATGAAGACCACTATGTGATGACCACAACAACCGCCAATGCTGTTTTGGTGTACCGCAACCTCGAATTCGCGCGGCAATGTCTGTGGCCCGATCTGGATGTCCATATCATCTCGACCACGGACGGCTGGGCCCAGTTTGCCGTGGCCGGGCCCAAATCGCGCGATCTTCTGCGCAAAGTGGTCGACGGCTCTTTTGACCTCTCCAATGAGGCCTTCCCGTTCATGTCCTGTGGCAAGGTGACGGTCTTTGGCGGCACGCCCGCGCGTCTCTTCCGGATCTCATTTTCAGGTGAGCTTGCCTATGAGATCGCTGTGCCTGCGCGCTTCGGCAATTCGATGATCGAAGGGCTGATGGCAGCAGGTGAGGAGTTTGACGCGATCCCCTATGGCACCGAAGCGCTCGGCGTGATGCGGATCGAAAAAGGGCACTGCACAGCCAACGAACTGACCGGGCAGACCACCGCGCACAATATCGGCCTGGGCCGCATGGTCAGCCAAAAGAAAGAGTGCATCGGCAATGTGCTCTCACAACGAGAAGAGATGATCCGCGAAAATGACGTCAAGCTTGTGGGTCTGCGCCCGGTGGATCGGAGCAAAAACCTGATCGCGGGCTCGCACTTCATTTCCAAAGGCGATGTGGCCAATATGGCCAATGATCAAGGGTGGATGACCTCTGTGGCTTGGTCGCCGACATTGGGTCATTCGATCGGGCTTGGGTTTGTGAAATCAGGCGACAGCCGTATGGGTGAGGTGATCCGCGCGGTGAGCCCGGTGCACGATGCAGAGATGGATGTTGAGATCGTCTCCGCGCACTTCATTGATCCAGAAGGGAAGCGTCTACGTGGTTGAATTTACACTGACATCCGCCCCTCCCCTTGCAGGGTACCATCAAAGGTTTGGGTCCGTCACGCTGAGGTCGCCTGACGAATTGGCCATCGTGAACATGGCCATCCCATTGGGCAAAGATGGGGCAGCGATGAAGGCTGTGGGGTCGGGCTATGGGGTTGACCTGCCTGAGCCCGGCAAATCGGTTGTATCGAAAAAGGGTGCTGCGAGACTGGTGCGTTTGGCCCCTGATCAGGCTTTTGCAATTTTTACACATCCGACTCCCGATGCCGAAGAGGCCGTCGCAAAACGCATCAAAACAGCGTTCTATCTGACCGACCAAACGGATGTATGGACAGGATTGGAATTGAGCGGCCCCGGTTCGCTTGCCGCCTTGGAGCGGATCTGCCCCATTGACCTGCACCCGCTCAGCTTTGCCGTTGATAACGCTGCGCGCACGGTCATGGAGCATTTGGGCGTCTTGATCATCCGCACCGGCGAGGATCAGTTTCTGCTATTGTCGGCAAGCTCCTCTGCGCGGTCATTTCTGCATATGTTGGAGACGTCGATCAAAAACGTACAACAGAACTAAAGCGCTTCGAGAAAGACGTGCTCCGCAGCTTTTCTTGAAACACAGCCCAAGTCTCCTGCTAGGCAGGCGTTTCGACTTTCGTTGATGTGTCAAAGTAAAGTTGAAACGCTTTAAATCGTTGCATTAAAATAAAAAAGGCGCCCTTTGGCGCCTTTTTTTACATCTGCCCAGGGTTATCCTGCGTCACGCTTGGTTGCCCGAAAATCGGTTTCATCCGTGACCGAGAACCGCCCGCCTTTCAGCTTTTGAAGTTTGCCGTTGCGCAACAACTTACCAAAGCTCTTGAGGCTTTCTTCCCGTGAGAAATCCTCACGCGTAGCTTCTTTCAGCTTACCCATCAGCATCGGACGCGAAAACTGTACCCGACCTTCAACATCGGACATGTAGGCGGCCGCTGCCTCGAGAAGCTCTGACAGGTTATTGGCGCCGATGTCTTCTGCAAACTCGCTAAAGCTTTCAGCGCTCTGAGTGATTTTGACTGTCTCGTCCGACTGCTCACCACCCTGTCCAGCCGCAACACGACGCGGACGGATGGGTTTTTGCGGCGTGTCCACGCGCTGTTCAGCAACCAGTTTCAGCGGAGCCGGGCGTGTCTCAATCGGACGGCGGCTGCGCGGACGGGTGGACGAACGCGTATCGGAGCGCTCTTCATCCACGTTTTCGTCCGTCTCATGCGTGCGCATCACATCTGCGATGTCAGACCGATAAGCACCATCATCCGTTTCGGGGCGCAGCTCACTTCCTGCTTTCGCCTCGGCCTGGCTGGCTTCTACCGCTGCACGCAAGTGTTGGATCGTGCTGCGACGGCGCGCTGACTCCGGCGTGTCCAGGTGCGATTGAGTTTCATCGAAGAGCCGAGAGATCGGACGCTCATCGTCCCGCAGAAGGCGGCTGCGCGGCGCGATCTCCTCTTCGTATTCATACTCCGCTTCGTATTCTTGCTCGAAATCGTCGTCTGCAAGCTCTGCGGCTGCTCGTGCATCCTCCGCTTCATACTCGGCGTCGTACTCCTCGACCTCGGCGGGGCCTCCGGTGACCGGGTCTTCTTCCAGAGTGTACGTGTCTTCCGATGCTGCGTCTGCTTCGAGATCATCATGCGCATCAGATGGAGCATCCTCTGCATCAGCGTACGCCAGAAATTCATCACCGATTTCAGATGCATCCGCTTCAAGCTCTGCCGTGACAGCATCAAGCTCGCTTTGAAGATCAGCCTCATCTTCAGCACTCAGAATGGCCTGATCGGCCTCATCCGCAAACACATTGTCTTCGATCTGCTCGAAGGTTTCCTCAAGGTTACCATCCTCGATTGCCGCTTCAAAATCGCTGCGCTTCATCTTGATCACGCGGGCGCGCAAGGTGGTTTTGGCTGCGTCGTCTTCGCCCTCAATCTCACCATCCAAGATCTGTTTTTCTTGCGCGTTTTCAAACACTTCATCATGTTCAAACGCTTCATCTTGGTCGTCGCGGATCATGGCGTCCGCCAATAGCTGAGACACTGTATCTTCGGTGATACTGTCCATGCCGGGACGGTGCTGCTCGGCGCTTTCACTGTCCTCTTCACTGGCCTCGTCTACAGGATCCTCGGGTCCCGTCAGAACATATGCTGTGGTGTGCTCATCAACAGCCTCTGAGATCGCATCTTCTGCCGCGTCCTCATGCTCTGGCGCATCAGCGAGCAGGGCTGCATCCAGATCCGACACCGTGTCAGCCCGGTATTCCTGGGCGTGTTCGTCTTCTTCAAAGCTGGCAGGCTCAAAATCATCAGCTCCACGCGCAACGACAGACCGGATGCGGCGCAGGCGCGCGGCAACACTGTCATCATCGTCAGCAGCTTCATCC
>CAKZYL010000253.1 GCA_937884705.1 uncultured Roseovarius sp.
GTGTCCTGATACTCGTCCACCAGAATGTAGCGGAACCAGCGCTGATACTGGGACAGCACGTCGTCATGGGTTTGAAAGATCGTGACCATGTGCAAGAGAAGATCGCCGAAATCGACGGCGTTCAGCTCTTTCATCCGGAGCTGGTATTGCGCATAGAGCGCCTGACCCTTGCCGTCATAGGCAGCGGCCTCGGAGGCGGGCACGTTCTCCGGCGTCCAGGCGCGGTTTTTCCAATTGTCGATGATGCCCATCAGCATGCGCGCAGGCCAGCGTTTGTCATCGATGTTGGCGGCCTGCACCAACTGCTTGAGCAGGCGCAGCTGATCGTCGGTGTCGAGAATGGTGAAGTTTGATTTCAGATCCACAAGCTCCGCATGGCGGCGCAGGAGCTTCACGCAGATCGAGTGGAACGTGCCGAGCCAAGGCATCCCCTCCACCGCCTCACCCATCATCGCGCCCACGCGGTTCTTCATTTCGCGCGCGGCCTTGTTGGTGAAGGTCACGGCGAGGATTTCATTGGGCCGCGCGGTGTTCGTGTTCAGAAGATGCACCAGACGCGTGGTGAGCGCCTTGGTCTTGCCCGTGCCGGCGCCAGCCAGCATCAGGACCGGGCCTTCCAGCGCTTCGACGGCTTCCCGCTGCGCGGGGTTCAGGCTGTCCAAATAGGGGGCGGGGCGCGACGCCATGGCGCGCGCGGCCAAAGAGGCGCCTTCAAAGGCGCTGCTTTCGTCAAAACTGCTCATTTGAGGAAAGATAGCGCAGGGCAAAGCTTAAGGAAAGCGAATGTTCGCGTTGTGTTCCAGAAGATTAGCCTTGCGCCAAACATAAGAAAACGGCCCCTGAGTGCGCAAACCCAGGGGCCGTAGCAATTTGACAGGTGTCAGCTCTTTACTGCACGCGCGACCATGTCTGGCCGCGGCAGATGCCGATGATGCAGCCTTCCACCTTCATCTGGCTGGCGCTCAAGAGCTGCATTTTTGACTTGTAGGTCTTTTCGGTGTCAGCGGCCCAGATCTTGCCGCCTGCATAGGCGCCGTTGCCCTGGGGTTTCATCGCCCAGATCATGGTCTTGCCCTTGATTTCGTGGTTGGCCACAACGGTGCCGTTGCTTTCATAAACGTCCTGGATCACACCGCAGATCTCCGCACCGCAGGGCGCGACGCGCACATGCATAAAGCGGCCTGTTTCCTCGCTGTTTTCACTGCGCCAAAGGCCTGCGGCAGGGTCGGCCATCGCCGTACCTGTGGTCATCATCAGCGCCGCAGCAGCAATCAACATTTTTTTCATCGTGGGTCCTCCAAAAAAACTGCGCGGACGGTGGCGTAACAGCTTTCACCGATCAACGATGACGTGGGGTCGCGTTGCAAATGTCGCTGCGTCATGTCAGATCCGCCCGCGTTGATGTCATGGAAGGCCAGCCTATGATTCTCTATCCCGCGATCGACCTCAAAGACGGGCAGGCTGTGCGCCTTCTCAAGGGCGAAATGGACAAAGCCACGGTTTTCAATGACGATCCCGCCGCGCAGGCGATGGCCTTTGTCGAGGCGGGATGTGAGTGGCTTCACCTGGTCGATCTCAATGGGGCCTTTGCGGGCGAGCCGGTGAACGGTTCCGCCGTGGAGGCCATCCTTGCAGGGACAAACGTGCCTGCGCAACTGGGTGGCGGTATCCGCGACATGGCGACGATCGAGGGATGGCTGTCAAAAGGTCTGGCGCGGGTCATCCTCGGCACCGTGGCAGTGGAAGAGCCTGATCTGGTGCGCGAGGCCGCGCGTGCCTTCCCCGGACAGGTGGCCGTCGGGATTGACGCCCGCGGAGGCAAGGTGGCCACGCGCGGATGGGCCGAAGAGACGGATGTGGATGCCACGGATCTGGCCCGCTCCTTTGAGGACGCGGGCGTGGCGGCGATCATTTACACCGACATCAACCGCGATGGCGCGATGCAGGG
>CAKZYL010000254.1 GCA_937884705.1 uncultured Roseovarius sp.
TCAGGGAAATGGTTCCGCCTACTGATGACAATGTAGCGCTCCACATAGAGCGGCAGTTCGATCACGCGTTGCAACGGCTCACTGTCCAGATAGGTAATGCCACCATGCAGATCCAAACTGTCGAGGCCCGCCTGGATTTGCCTGGACGTGATGGCTTGCAGGTCGATTTTGGCAAACGGATGTGCCGCTAGAAAGTACTCGGTAAACAGACCGGTGATCGGCATGGCAGCCGGGATCACACCGACCTTCAGTGTTCCGCGAAGATCGGCTGAAACTTCGGCCAAATCGAGTTTGAGACTGTCAAAATCTGACGATATCTGCTGGGCCCAAGCCAAAACGCGTTGGCCTTCGGTGGTGAGACCAAAAAACGCGTGATCGCGCTCGACAAGCCGCACCCCGAATTCATCTTCAAGCTTTCTCAAGGCCGCAGAAAGCGTGGGTTGTGTCACGTTGCAAATGTTTGCAGCGCGCGCGAAATGGCCCTCGCGCGCGAGCACCGTGAAGTAGTGAAGATGGCGTATCAGCATAGTCCGAAACCCACATGGGCTATTGGCAAAGGCCGGTATTCTGGACAGGTTGGCAAAGGGGCTAAGCGCCGCGCGAGCTGACAATCCATTGTCAAAGTGATGGCAGTATGGCTAATCTAAAGGCCACGCGTCTAGGGATATAATTTTATGCAGTCTTTCTTCGCACGAAGGCTGCCAAGACCCAAAGCCACAGCGATTTTCGTAGCCGGGGTTGGAGGCACAGTTGCCATCGCAGCACTACTTGCGATCGGGAACGCAGTTGATGTGGCATTGGTGATCGCCCCGTTCGGCGCCAGCTGCGTCCTTATCTTTGGGCTGCCAGACGGGCCACTTTCACAGCCGGCAAACGTCGTAGGCGGCCACATGGTTTCGGCGGTCGCCGGAATGATTGCGATATCGCTCTTTCCGGATTTTTGGTTTTATCCTGCGCTTGGCGTGGGCCTGGCGATTGCAGCGATGGCTGCGTTTCGGGTGACGCATCCACCCGCTGGCGCCAACCCGGTGGTCATTGCGGGGCTCGATCCCGGATGGTGGTTCCTGTTGGTCCCTGTTTTGGCCGGAACCATCTTGCTGGTTTTATGCGGTGTTCTCTATCACCGGCTGACAGGCAAGCAGTATCCCGCGCCCGGGTGAAAAGGCTAAGGCCGGGCAAAAGCATCGTTTTGGCGACCATCTATGAGGGCGGATTGTGACCCGCGTGCGTGTGCGAAAAACACGTACAAACTCCTGAAAAACGCCCCAGAGATCAACCAAGCGCAAGGCGTCGCGCTACTTGAAGACTTGACCAAAGCAATGGGAGCGAACTCAAAAAACGCAGAGCCATAAACCCTTCTACCAATCTGCGGGTCAGCACCCGGATCGGTGTTGCAGAGTGGACTGGCATGCGGGATAACAGCTCAGTCTCTCTGAAACGAGTGACTTATCCGGGCCGACGCGACATATGCGGGGGAGATTGAATTGGCACTAAGCAAGTCGGCGCTGAAGTTGATAGCCAAAGAAGTTGTTCCGGCTATGCCCAAGACTGGCACGGCCTGTATCCTTGGGTTTCCGAGGCTGAGCAACTCCCGCGAAGAACTGTCCGAAGTATTCGGAGTTTCTTTAGATGACGCCTCATTCGCCGCCATTTTGAAGGGCATCGGCTTTGGTGATCAGGTCGTCTTGGACGTGTCTGATTATGAAAAGCCAGACATGGTCGCCGATCTCAATTTCCCGTTGCCTGACAACGTTGGCAAATATGATCTGGTCGTCGACAACGGCACCATTGAGCATGTGTTCAACATCGGGCAAGCGATGATGAACTGCGCGTCCCTTTGTGCCGTGGGCGGGGTGATTTTCCATAACAACCCGGCGAATTGGTTCAATCACGGCTTTTACAATCTCAGCCCGGCCGCCTATTTCGACTTTTACCAGGCGAATGGTTTTGAGGTTCGTGTGTTCCTACGCGATTGCGGAAACGGGGCTTATCGGGAACTTCAATACAAGCCGAAAGTGACGAAGATCCTGCAACAGAAAAGATATGTGATCCACGCCGTCGCCAAGAGGATCGAGGAACAGCCCTTAAAGTTCCCGATGCAAGCGCGTTACGCTGAACACATTTGGCAGGGATCGAACGTGGCACAGTCATA
>CAKZYL010000255.1 GCA_937884705.1 uncultured Roseovarius sp.
TCAGAGGGCTCAAGCGCGCGGACCTCGCCCGAGATCCAATCAAAGCCCGGCGTCTCTTCATACTCCAACCCGCGACTGGCCAGCATTTGCATGCCGATACAGATACCCAAGAACGGGCGACCGCCTGTCTTCACCGCCTCATCCATCGCCTCAAACACACCGCGATGATCAAAGAGCGCGGCACGACAAGACGGAAATGCACCGTCGCCAGGAAGCACGATGCGATCCGCCTTGCGGAGCGTGTCGGGGTCGGAAGTTACCACGACATCGCCTGCATCCGCTTCCTCAGCCATGCGCTGAAAGGCTTTTTCCGCGGAGTGCAGATTGCCGCTTTCGTAATCAACAATGACCGTGGTCATGGGCCTCAAAGCGCCCCTTTGGTCGAGGGAATCGCGTCAGCTTTGCGCGGATCGGGCTCGACCGCCTCGCGCAGCGCACGCGCCACGGATTTGAACGCGGCCTCGGCCATGTGGTGGCTGTTGATGCCATTCAAAGCCGTCACATGCAGGGTGATCCCGCCATGGGTGCTGAAGGCCTGGAAGAACTCGCGCACAAGCTCGGTGTCGAACTGGCCGATTTTGGGCGTGGGCAGATCCATCTCCCATACCAGATAGGGCCGCCCAGAGAGATCCAGAGCGGCGCGCACCAGAGCATCGTCCATGGGCAAAAGACACGCGCCATAGCGACGGATGCCACGCTTGTCGCCCAAGGCCTCGGTCAAGGCCTGGCCCAGCGCGATGCCCACATCTTCGACAGAGTGGTGATCATCAATATGCGTATCACCGGCGCAGCGAATGGTCATGTCGATTAGCGAATGCCGCGCCAGCTGGTCCAGCATATGGTCAAAGAACCCAACGCCGGTCTCATTGTCATATGTGCCTGATCCGTCGAGATTGATCTCAACGGAAATGTCCGTCTCAGCGGTCTTGCGCGAGATTTTGGCGGTGCGCATTTTGGCATCCCTTCTGGTTTCGCTGGCCTTATAGGCAGTCGAACGGCATGCGCCAAGGGTTTGAATTTGCGCAGGCTTCGCGAAGCGGCATCAAACGGGTGCCGTCAGGGAAATCTTGCGACCCGTCTCGGCAGATTGGTAGACGGCCTCTTCCACGGCCAAAATCTGCAGGTAGTCTTTGGCGCTGTTCTCTAAAGGCGTGCCATCGAGGAGCCCGGCCACGACATGGGCTTGCAGCGCATGCACACAATCGCCACCAAATCCATCCCATTGGTCTGGGTCCAAGAGGCATGTCTCGGCCTGCGTCCCGAATGCTCGAAACCAAAGCGAGCCGTCGCCTTTCAGCCGAATGGTGCCTTTGTCGCCCTCGACCAGCGCCTCGCCCATGGTGCGGCGCAGATTGTCTGCCGCGTGATCAAGGCATCGGTTGCCATCGAAGATTGTGCGCATGCCATTTTCATGGGTCATCAGGATGACGCCCGCATCTTCGCCTGCGATGGCCGGATTGACCTGTCTGAGGTCGGCATAGACTTCAACCGCGTCACCGCAGAGGAAGCGAAACGTGTCGATCCAATGGACAGCCGTTTCATGGACCAAAAAGCGGCTCATGGTCTGGAAGTAAGGCTGCCTGTCCAGATAAGCATCCGGCCCTTGCCCGTCACCGGGGCGCAGGCGGAACGTGATTTGCTGTGGCTCGCCTATGCGACCTGCTTGAAGTTCATTCTTCAGCGAGCGGTACCACGGTTGAAACCGGAAATTTTCATGAATGATTAGGCGTGTGCCTGCTTTCTCTGCAGCCGCCTCCATGCGCCGGGCCTCAGACAGATCCGCGCAAAAGGGCTTTTGACAGATGATCGTCGGCACATGCTGGGCAATCGCTGTCTCAATCGCCGCGGCATGTGCGGTGGGCGGCAGGATGATGTCGAGCAGATCAGGGCCGGTGGCCTCCAGCATGGCACCTAGATCCGCAAAAGCGGGCGCGCGTGTAGCCTCCGCCCGCGCCAGATCGAGATCACAGGCCCCCACGACTGACGCGCGCTCCAGCCTGAACCAGCTTTGATAGTGGAACTGCGCGAAATATCCTGCGCCGACGCAGGCGGCCCGCAGGGTACTCATGGGAAGAGCACCGCCTCGACAGCGGCGGCCGCGTCTTTGGTGGTGGCGGTGCCCCCAGATCACGGGTCAAGGCCTGTCCCTCGGTCACAACCTGATCGACCGCGACACGCATCGCGTCCCCATCACGGCGCATCTCTTCATTGTCATGCTTCGTTCCCAGCCATTCCAGCATCATCGCCGCTGACAGGATCATCGCGAACGGGTTTGCCACGCCCTGCCCCGCGATGTCGGGCGCCGATCCGTGACATGGCTGAAACACGGCATGTTCAAGCCCGATATCTGCAGAGGGCGCGAGGCCCAAACCGCCCATCAACCCCGCGCCGAGATCCGAAAGGATATCCCCGAACATGTTTTCGGTGACCAGCACGTCGAACTCCCAAGGCTTCTGCACCATCCAAAGCGCTGTGGCATCGACGTAGGCGTGATCAGAGATCAGTTCGGGATGGCGTGTGGCCTCTTCATCGAAAATGGATCGGAAAAACGCGAAGGCGCGGAAGACGTTGGCCTTGTCCACGCAGGTGACGCGGCCCGGGCCCCGTCCAGATGCTTTGCGCGTGGCGGCGAGATCGAAGGCGAAGCGGAAGAGCTTTTCGGAGATGTCGCGGGTGATGCGCAAGGTCTCGCGCGCTTCCGTCTCGCTCACTTCGCCCGCGCCTTGGCTGAAGAACAGCCCTTCGGTGCTTTCCCGAATGAGGACAAAATCGATCTCTTGGCCTTCGGGCAAGGTCAGTGGCCCGGGCGCCCCCCTCCGCACCGTGACCGGGCGCACGCCGGCGAAGAGGCCAAGCGCTTTGCGCAACTCGATCTGCGGCGAGATTTCTGTGCCGTCCGGGTAGCGCACATCTGGCAAACCCATGGCGGAGAGTAAAATCGCGTCGGCGGCACGTGCCGTCTGCATGGATGCCTCGGGCAGTGACTCGCCTGTTTTCGCATAATGCGCGGCGCCGGCGGGCACTGTGGTGAAGCTCAGATCATAGCTTCCTGCTTGGGCGCTGGCGCGTTGCAAAAGATCCAGAGTGGGCGCGGTGATCTCAGGCCCAATGCCATCCCCTTCAAACACGGCAATGGAATACGCTGTCATAGACTGTCCCTCTTTTCGCGCAGCTTGGCGCAAAGACCCCAGAGACGCAAACACGCAAGATGGTGGATGAGGCGGGGTGTTTTCTGCCATGGTGGCATCAGGCGTTCTAAAGGAGACACGCGGTGTTCGCTGTGACCGTTCTGTTTGACATACATCCCGGCCAGATGGACGCGTTCCTGCCGCGCATGATCGATAATGCAAGAACCTCTCGCGACACGGAGCCGGGATGCCAGCAGTTCGATGTGTGCCAGGAGGGTGATCAGGTTTTTCTCTATGAAATCTATGATGATCGCGCCGCATTTGATGTGCATTTGGCCAGCACTCATTTCAAAGCGTTTGATGCAGCCGTGGCGCCGATGGTCGCGCGCAAGGACGTCCAAACCTATGAGCGCGTGCTGAGATGAATACCTGGGAGGTTTACGCGGTCAAATATGCCGACCGCAATGCGCGGACGCGGGCCGACAGTTTCATCCTGGATGATGATCATGACGCCCCCCATGACATGGATTATTTCATCTGGGTCTTGCGGCAAGGCGCGCGGGTGATCCTGGTTGATACAGGGTATGACGAGGAAGAGGCGAAGCTGCGCGGCCGCCCGATCCGCATGGATCCGCGCAAAGCGTTGCAACCGCTTGGGCTGCAACCGGAAGATATCGGCGAGATCATCGTCACCCATCTGCATTACGACCACGCGGGTGGGCTGGCCCTGTTCCCCAATGCGCATATCCATTTGCAGGCGCGCGAGATGGCCTTTGCCACAGGGCCTTGCATGTGCTCTGACAGCCTGCGCGCGCCGTTTACCGGGGAGCATGTTTGTGAAGCTGTCAGGAAGCTTTACGCGGGAAAGCTCACCTTTCACGACCACGATGCAGAGATTGCAGATGGGGTTAGCGTGCATTGGATCGGGGGGCATTCCATGGGGCTGCAAGCCGTGCGCGTGCGTACCCAAGCTGGCTGGATGATCTTGGCGTCCGACGCCGCGCATTACTATGAAAATCTTTTTAAAAGGAAGCTCTTCCCGATCGTTGCTGATGCGGGGCAAATGCTGCGTGGGTTTGATCGTCTGACGCGCTTGGCCTCAACGCCTGAACTGATTGTGCCCGGCCACGATCCTTTGGTGCGCAAGATCTTTGCCGATGGGCCCGCCGCGCATATCACGCGCCTTGATCAGGGCCCAATCAAGGAATTGTTTTTATAACAGCGGCTTAAAGGCGTTTTCGCACCTAGACATTTGCAAGGTTGCACCCGGCGCTCTCCATGATGACGTGATGCATGTCGAAAACTCAAGCTTTCGAAAATCCAATCACACGTGATTGGATATGCTCAGTTTTCTGCGTTTTCTTTGAAGGAGACATTGCTTTGACCGCCACCCTGTGGACACCTTTTACTTGAGCATCACCGTCCCGTCCGATGCATCGGCCAGGCGCGGAACTCAAACGGAACACGGCCTTCGATCCGATCCTGACGCGGCGGCAGGCCAAAGCGTGTGCGATAGGCGCGAGAAAAGTGCTCTTGGCTGGCAAACCCTGACGCCAACGCCACCTGGCTGAGCGGCATTTCCGTTTGCGTGACCAAGCCCCGCGCCCGGTCCAGCCGGATGTCACGGTAATAGGCGGCGGGGCTTTTCTTTACGTATTGGCGGAAGAGCCGATCCAGCTGGCGATGCGACACCCGCGCCTCAGAACAGATCTCTGCAATGGGCATTGGGTGTTCGAGGTTTTGTTCCATCAACGCGATGGCACGGCGCACATGGCGGGGCGTGGTTGTGCCGATCGGTTCGACGACATCTGTGTTTTGCTGGCTGCCCGGAGGGCGCACGCTTTGATGAAACAGATAGCGCGCCGTTGCGTTGGCAAGGGCATCTCCATGCGTGCCGCGCAAAATGTTAAGGGCGAAATCCACCGACGCGCTGCCCCCGGCGCAGGTGATACGCGTGCCGTCATAGACAAAGAGATCTTCAGTCAGTTCAATGTCGGGATAGGTCTCGCCAAAGGCATCGATATGCTCGTAATGCACGGTCGCGCGGCGACCTATCAGAAGTCCGGCTTCGGCGAGGATGAAGGCACCGGTATCGATGCCGCCGAGCGTGGCCCCCTGCCGGGCCCAACGCCACAGAGCGGCGCGGATGGGGGGCGTTGCATGCGCATCGGGCGACCAGCTGGAGGACACCACCACCAGATCGCGCCGTGCATTGGCCACCTCACCCATAGACATTGTGGAAATGGCCATCCCGTTTGAGGCCTGCACCTCACCGCCCTGTTCAGAGATCACATCCCAGCGAAAAAGCCCCTCGCCATGCAGGTAGTTTGCCACGCGAAAGGGATCGAGAAAGCTCGTGGTCGCCGACAGGTTAAAATGCGGGACAACCAGAAGAGTGAGGTGTAGAGGCGCGCGGTTGATCTCAGACATATGGCCAAGATAGTCTAATTTGCGTCGATTTTGATCATGTATTTGCGCGCAGGATCGACGGCGCTTTAGCGCTTGCGCTTAGGGTGCCGCGATCACCTCGATGCGTTGCGACCCAAGACATTCGATGGTCAGCTCCATCACGTCGCCTGGACGCAAGAACCGTTGTGGCGTTTTACCCATGCCAACCCCGGGAGGCGTGCCCGTGGCAATCAGATCCCCCGGTTTCAATTCCATGAATTTGCTCATGTATGAGACTATTTCGGCGACAGAGAAAATCATGTCGGCCGTGGATGAGTTTTGCATCACCTCGCCGTTGAGCGTCATCGACATGGAGAGGTTTTGCACATCACCCACCTCATCGGGCGTCACCAGCCACGGCCCGGCAGGCCCAAATCCCGGCGCGGATTTGCCTTTGATCCATTGCCCGCCATGCTCCAGCTGAAAGGCGCGCTCAGAGATATCATTGATGAGACAGTACCCGGCGATGACGCCGAGCGCGTCGGCCTCGCTTATGTTGCTGGCTGTTTGGCCAATCACCACGCCCAGCTCAGTTTCCCAATCGGATTTTTCCGAATTGGGCGGCAATGTCAGTGGATCGTTCGGACCGGCAAGGCATGACGCCGCTTTGCTGAACAAGATCGGCTCTGACGGGGGTTCGGCCCCAAGTTCTGCCGCATGTTCATTATAGTTGAGGCCAACCGCGTAGAAATTCGGTGCGTGCGACAGGCAGGCCCCGATCCGACCAGGATCTGCCACCACTGGGAGGACGTCTGGATCAATCTGAGCCAAGGCGGCCAAGGCTGAGACGGACACCCCCTCCCCGCCCAGATCGGGGGCGTGGGCCGAGAGATCTCGAATGTCCCCGGTTTGATCAAGCAATCCGGTTTTTTCCTGACCGCGTGGGCCGTAGCGCAAGAGTTTCATGGGGTCGTTCCAGTCGCATCAATTTTACAGAAGATATGGCCCGAGATGTCGGACCATGGCAAGCACGCCGCGGGTTGGAGTGTGCTGCGCTGCGCGACAGCCCCAATCGCCCACACATTCACAGCACGTCTTTGTCGTAGTCGCGCAGCTCATCGGGTGCGTGCAAAAGGGTGCCGTCATACTTGGGCAAGTCATCCGTCATCGCAAGCCACGGCAGTTTGTCCTGCCAGTTCACATGAAATTGCGGCTCAAAATCGGCGGGATCTTCTAGCGTCGCGGCATAAAGATGCATCCCGCCCGGGTAGTGGTCGGCCTCAAAGCCCATGGGTGTGCCGCAATGATCGCAGAAATGTCGGCGCACAGGAGGGGAGCTTTGGAATGTGCGGGGGGCGGCCCCTGTCCACCGAAAGTTCTGAATAGGCACGCCAAGCCATCCGACCACGGGCGCAGCACAGTTGCGCCGGCAATCGTCGCAATGACAAAAGCAGGCCCAGGTGACATCTCCCGAATATTCCCAGCTCGTCTGACCGCAAAGACACCGACCGCGTGTGGGCATGAACCCGTCTCCCTTTTCGAGCAGTGAAGCGTGAGACGCCGCGCTCCACAGGTCTAGAAGCGACGAGACTGGGCTGTTTGGAGACCAAACTTCAAAAGACAGCGTGATCGCCGAGCGCGACCTCTGCCTCTCCCCTCAGAAGGGCCGCGTAAAATTCAAAAAGAGTGTCTCGCCCTGTCTCTGGTGTCGCGTCTGGCGCGTAGGACTCAGATGTCTCATCCCAGACAAGCATAGAGTGGGTGGCGTAATAGCGACCGATCTTGGCCAGCTCGGCTTTGTCGCGCGCCTTGGCGGAGACGACTCCGGCGAGGGACAGACCGGCAATGATGGCGGTCATGATCCCAACGGGCATTTTGCGATAGGACGGTTTTTTGCCCAGCAGTGCGAAAAGCGCCTCCCCCTGGTCCATTGGGGTGATCGCAGGGCCCGGGCCACCGACGGGCATCACTTGGTTGGCGCGGGTCGGATCCGTCAGGCATTCCGCCATGAATCGGCCCAGGTCGCGATCGGAAATAGGCTTGCAGGCCGTCAGCCCACCATCGCCGAAGAGTAAAAACGGCTTGCCCTCCTGAACCCGTTTGACCTGACCTGAGAGAGATTTAAAAAAGGCCGTCGGGCGCACGATCGAGTACGTCAGGCCGCTTTTGATCAAAGCCTCTTCAAAGGCGAGTTTTGCACGTTGGAACGCAAGCTCGGGCTGTTGCACGCAAAGGGCAGACAAAAGCACAAACTGGCGCACACCGGCTGCCTTTGCCGCCTTGAGCACGGCCAGATGCGCGTCGTGATCAATGGCCCAGGCATCACGTGGCATGCCAGTGCGAGAGGCCATACAAGAGACTATGACATTGAACTTAGTTGCGCCAAGCGCATTTTGCGGGGCAAAGACATCACCTTCAATCTGCGAGAGGGTGATGTCGGTCTCAAAACGCCGCGAAACGGTAGGGGCCGAAAGGGTGGCCCCCGGACGCAAAAAACACGTTACAGTGTGCCCTGCCTCTAACAGGGCGTTCATTGTGGCCTGTCCGATTGTGCCGGTTGCCCCGAAAAGAAGAACGTTCAATGGGCGGTTGTTTTCTGTCATCGCGGCGCAGTATGGGCCGCATCGCGTTTGGAACCAACGGCAAAATCAGGCATCGGTTTTCCAGCAGCAAGGCGTGCCACGCAAAAAAGCCTTGCACTGCGATACGTGGGCTTGTTCACTCAACTCAAACGAGTTTAGCCCGGGAATTTCACTATGACAGCCAAACTGCTGAGCGCTTTGGTCTTTTCTTTTTCATTGGCCACAGTGGGTCTTGCACAGGAAGAAGGAGCCAGTGCGCCCGAACCTCCCAGACTGGTCAAGCTGATTGGCGTCTCGCAAACCGGCGGAGCGATCACACGGCGCTTCTTTGGACGGGTTGTCGCCAAGGAAACTGTCGACCTGGCATTTCAGGTGGGCGGTCAGATCATGGAATTCCCCATCATCGAAGGAGAGCCCATTCCAAAAGGCGAATTGGTTGCCCAACTTGATCTAGAGCCCTTTCAGTTGGATCTAGAACAGGCAAAACTGGAGCAGGAGCAAGCGGAACGGGATTTTGACAGGTTGAGCAAGCTCGGCGGGAACACGGTCAGCCAGGTTCAGGTTGACGATGCAGAAACGGCCGCCAGCCTTGCGAAAGTCAACCTGAAGAACGCTGAAAGATCGCTTCGCAATGCGACCCTGAGCGCCCCTTTTGACGCATTGGTCGCGATGCGCAGCGTGTCTAATTTTGAAACGATCTCGGCCGGAACGGCGATCGCGCGGCTGCATGACATGTCTGATCTGCGCATGGAAATAGACGTGCCCGAGATCCTATTTCAGCGCGCGGGTGAAGACCCTGATGTGAGCCTTTTGGCCAAGTTTTTCGGATCTGACGAGCTTTTCCCCCTCGAAACACGGGAATTCAATGCGCAGACCACTGATGTAGGGCAAAGCTTTACCATCACGCTGGGTATGGCGCCGCAACCAGGCCTGTTGGTTCTTCCTGGCTCTTCTGTAGAAGTCGTTGCGACCTTGAACGAAGGGGCTCCATTTATGGAAATCCCCTATACCGCCGTGATCTTTGACGACTCTGGCAATACGGAAGTGATGGTTTTTGAGCCAGAAGGCGGAGAAGCCGGCGCCGATGAAGGCGTTGTGCGCCGCATGGCGATCGAAACCACCACGAACAACAACGGCGCGTTGCTTGTCACATCAGGGCTTGAGCCTGGCGTCGAAGTTGTGGCCAGTGGCGCTGCGTTCCTGACCGACGGGCAGGTTGTGCGTCGCTTCACCGGCTTCCCGAACTGAGGCGCGCGGCATGAACATTGCGACTTTCTCCATTGAACGCCCGATCTATACGTGGATTATCATGCTGGCTTGTATCTTCGGCGGCATTTGGGGGTTTTTGACCCTTGCGCGCCTCGAAGATCCCTCATTCACCATCAAAACCGCCGTTGTAACAACGTTTTACGCTGGCGCTGACGCCATTCAAGTTTCCAAAGAAGTGACAGAACCGCTGGAGTCTGAGATCCAGAAAATGGGGGAAGTCGATAAGATCACATCCGTCAATCAGCCGGGCTTTTCCCAGATCAAGGTTGATATGAAGGATATCTACGACGGCGGTGACCTGCCAGATATCTGGACCAAAATGCGTGACCGCGTTGACGATGTGCGTATGCCCAATGGGGCTGGCCCGCCGATCATTAATGATACCTTCGGCGACGTGTTCGGCATCTACTATGCTGTGTTGACGCCCGGCTATACTGACAAAGAGGTGTATGAGCTTTCAACCTTCTTGCGACGAGAGCTGTTAACCGTTGAAGGCGTGGCCGATGTCGATATCACCGGCCTGCGCAATGAGGTTGTCTATGTTGAGCCTGACCCCGTTGTGACCAGGAACCTCAACGTGCCCCCGGGCGCCATTGTAGAAGCCATCGCAGATTCCGACACGGTGACTGATGGCGGCCAGGTGTCCGCGTCGGAAGGTGGTGGGCGCGTACTGATCCAAAGGCCGGAAGGCAGCGATACAGTGTCCGCCATCGCGGGCCTCACGGTGGGCGTTTCCGGCGAGGTTCTCAACCTATTTGACTTCACCAATGTGTACCGGGATCGGGAACGCGACCCAAACCTGATCATACGCCATAATGGCCAAGAGGCGTTTACGTTAGGGATCGCGGGGATCAGCACGGAAAACATTGTGGATGTCGGGCATCGCACCGACCAAAAGCTGCAAGACATGGCGCATCTGCTTCCTGCCGGGGTCGATATTCAGCCGATCTATCAACAGCATCTGGTGGTCGAGGAAAGCTCCAACGGGTTTCTGGTCAACTTGGCCATGTCGGTCTCGATCGTATTTGTTGTGCTCGCGCTCTTTATGGGATTGCGCGCGGCCATTGTCGTGGGCCTGACGCTCTTGTTGACCGTGGTGGGTACACTGCTGTTCATGGCGATCTTCTCCATCGCGATGGAGCGCATATCACTGGGCGCATTGATCATCGCCATGGGAATGCTGGTTGATAATGCAATCGTGGTTGCCGAGGGTATGCAAAACTCCATGCAGCGGGGCAAGACATCGCGCGAGGCGGCCAAAGAAGCGGCCGCCAAAACGCAAGTGCCGCTTTTGGGGGCGACCGTGATTGCGATCATGGCTTTCGCCGGTATTGGCCTCAGTCCCGATTCCACGGGCGAGTTCATGTTCTCGCTCTTTGCAGTGATCGGCATTTCGCTGATGCTGTCGTGGCTGCTGGCGCTGACGGCGACACCGCTACTGGGGCATTACTGCTTCAAACAGGGCACCAGCGACGCGGGCAGCGGCTATGATGGGGCGATTTTCCGCGCCTATGGTGGGTTTCTGCGCGGCTGCATAAAGGCATGGTTCATTGTCATACCCGGTTTGGTGGCGATCACCGTGGTGTGCATCATGATGTTTGGCCAGATCAAGCAGCAGTTCTTTCCAGATAGCAACACGCCGCTTTTCTTCGTGAACTACAAGCTGCCACAGGGATCTTCGATCCATGACACGTCGGCAGACCTCGCCGTTCTCGAAGAGTGGCTGGCCGATCAACCATTGGCGACAGCATACACCTCCTACGTGGGCGACGGTGCCATCCGTTTCATGCTGACCTACGATTCCGAAGATCCCAATCCGTCTTATGGCCACATCATTGTGCGCACAGCGCAGCTGGACGACATCGCGCCGTTGATGGCGGATATGGGGCAGTTCGCAGAGGAAAACCTGCCTTGGGGCGAATTCAGGGCCAAGCGACTGGCCTTCGGGCCGGGCGGAGGCGATCCGATTGAGGTTCGCTACTCTGGATCGGATCCCGTTGTCTTGAGAGAGCTCGCCAGTGAAGCCATCGCCCGCATGACCGCCGCCTCGGACGACATTCAGACACCAAAGACCGACTGGCGCGAAATGGAACAGGTCTTGCGCCCGATCTACGCCGATGACAGGGCGCAAGAGGCCGGGATCACGCGAGAAGACATCACAGATACCTTGCGCTACGCGACCGATGGGATCACCGCGGGCGTGTACCGAGAAGGGGATCGCCAGATCCCGATCATCCTGCGATCACCGCCCGACGCCGATCTCGCCCTCACGGACCAAGTGATCTATTCATCATCGGGAAATGACTTTGTTCCATTGGAGCAGATGATCAACGGAATGGCATTCGAAAGCCAAAACACGCTGGTACATCGATACAATCGCGTTCTGACCATCACCGTAGGAGCCGATATTCCGACCGGGTTCACCGCGGCCCAGGTCCAAAACCAGATTTCTCAAACCATCGAAGAGATGTCCTTGCCGGACGGGTACTTCATGGAATGGGGCGGTGAGAAAGAGAACTCTGAGGATTCGCAGGCAAGCCTTGCGTCGCAACTGCCGTTGAGCGTGCTCATCATGGTGCTGATCTCGATCCTTCTGTTCAATGCCCTGCGACAGCCGCTGATCATTTGGTTCCTGGTACCGATGTCGATCAACGGGATCAGCCTTGCGCTATTGGCGACGGATTTGCCGTTCACCTTCACGGCGCTTCTCGGCCTGCTGTCTTTGTCGGGGATGCTGATCAAAAACGGGATCGTTCTGGTCGAAGAGATTGACGTCGTGCGACGTGAGCAGCCGAGCGAGCCTTTGGTCGACAATATCGTGCTCGCCTCCACGTCGCGTTTGCGTCCGGTTGTGTTGGCGGCTGCGACGACAATCCTTGGCATGATCCCGCTGCTGACAGATGCGTTTTTCCAGTCCATGGCCGTGGCCATCATGGGCGGTTTGGCGTTCGCGTCTGTCCTGACACTGATTGCAGCACCGGTACTCTATTACCTGTTTTTCATGCGCGCAGCGCCGCCTGCGCCCGTTGAGGAAATGGAGGCCGCACAGGCAGCGTGAATTTTGTTCCGTCACGCGGTGACTTGGCCAAAAACTACACTTTGAAGGAGCAACTTCGCGTGCGTTCCGTCGCATCTTCCACTATATCTAGTGAAAATGTGACGGGGCGGCGCAGTGAAGTTCATTCTAAAAATCGTGGCATTCCTACCGGGCGCCATGGTCGTGTTTTGGGTCAATGCTACCGCAGCGACTGAGGTCTTTCTACAACTGCCGCCAGATGCCCAGGGGTTAGAGGACCACCTCACATCAGCCGCGTCGAGCTTTGAAGCCGTCGAAAGAGAAGGTGCAACACCCCAAGACATCATGGCCGCAGCGCGTGCGGATTACGGTCGAGTGGCTGCCGCGCTGTATGAGGTCGGGTACTACGGCGGCGTGATCTCCATTCTGGTCGATGGCAGAGAGGCTGCGGACATCTCTCCCTTGGCTCAAGCCAGATCCGTTGGGCAGATCCTCATTCGCGTGCAACCCGGCCCGCTTTTCACATTCTCCGACACCTCGATAGAGCCGCTTGCCACCGGGACAGAGCTTCCAGAAGCGTTTGTCCCCGGCAACGCTGCCTTTAGCGGCATCATCAAAGATGCGACCGGTGCGAGTGTCGAAGCGTGGCAGGATGCCGGGCACGCAAAGGTCAAAATCCGGGATCAAAACCTGACGGCTGATCACCGCAATGCACGCCTGTCCACTAAGATAACACTGGATCCGGGGCCGCGGCTGGTTTTTGGAGATCTGGTTGTCCAAAGCACGGGCAATGTGCGGCCAGAGCGGATCGTGGAAATCGCGGGCCTGCCAACAGGCCAACTCTACACGCCTCAAGAACTCAAGCGGGCCTCGGAGCGGTTGCGCGACACCGGCGCGTTTTCATCCGTTGTACTTGAAGGGGCAGACACCGTCAGACCGATCAACACATTGGACGTGAACGCAACGCTGTCAGATGCAAAGCCGCGTCGGATTGGATTTGGTGCGGAACTCTCAAGTCTGGAAGGTGTTTCCCTGAGCACGTTCTGGCTTCATCGCAATCTCTTTGGCGGCGCTGAAAGGCTGCGTTTTGACGCATCGATCGAACGCATTGGCGGGACAACGGACGGCGAGGACTACCTGCTGTCGTTTCTCTACGAAAGACCCGCCACCTTTTCACCGGACACAACGCTGATCATTGGGGGCGGCATCCAGCAGTTGGAAACGGAAGACTACCGCGAACGCAGCGTGCGCTTGGGCGGCGGCGTGAAGCACAAGTTCTCTGACAAGCTGAAAGGTGAGCTGGGCATCGTGTATCAGTATTCTGACATCGATGATGCGTTCGGATCCCGGCAACTTGAACACATTCTTTTGCCCGGAAAACTCACCTATGACAGCCGCGATGTAGAGCTGGACGCAACAGAGGGCGGGTTTGCCGAATTGGAGCTGACTCCGTTTATCGTCCTCGATAACGATGCCGCCTGTGCTCGCATTTTCCTCGATATGCTCAGCTACATTGGGTTGGACGAAGTCTGCCGCTTTGTCTTTGCAACGCGCGGCCAGATCGGGTCGATCACCGGCGCAAGAACCTCTGAAGTGCCGCCCGAAATGCTATTCTTCTCAGGCGGGGCGGGCACTGTGCGCGGACAAGAATACGAGTCCCTTGGCATACCTCTTACCCCCACGCTGCAGTTCGGCGGGCGATCTATCGCTGTGTTTTCCGCAGAACTGCGCGCCAAGCTCAAAGGACCATGGGGGGCTGTCGGTTTTGTCGACTATGCCAAGATCGGGCGGGGCAGTTTCTTTGACGGCTTTACCGATGACCATGCGGGCGCGGGCTTTGGAGTGCGCTATGACACCGGGCTTGGGCCCATCCGGGTCGATGTGGCCACGTCCATCGGCAGCGATGCGGGCGAAAACTTTGAGCTCTATGTGGGCATTGGGCAGGCATTTTGATGCGCAGATTTCTTTTCATACCACTGAGCGTCATGCTTGGCACATCAGCTATCGCTCAGGATGATGACCCTTCTTACATCGAGGGCCTGATCCAGGACGCCTTGTCTGACACTAGCCGCGAGGTCCGCGTGATCGGGTTTCGCGGCGCCTTGTCGTCAAATGCCACCTTGGAGCAATTGACCATCGCGGATGATGACGGCATTTGGCTGTCTTTGGAAGACGCGTCGCTTGTCTGGTCGCGAGCTGCGCTTTTGCGGGGTCGGCTGGTTGTGGATGAGCTGACGGCAGGCCGCATCGAGTTGGCGCGCATCCCCGAAGGCGAAAGCACGCCCAAGCCGGAAGATGCCGAGGCCACGCCATTTGCCCTGCCCGATCTGCCGGTCTCCATAGAATTGGGCCAGCTGCTGGCCGAAGAGGTTGTCTTGGGGCCTTCTGTTTTGGGCGAGGCGGCGACGCTGTCTGTGTCCGGGCAGATGTCTTTGATTGACGGCGCCGCTGATATCAATTTTCAGATGCAGCGCACGGATCGCGATGACCGTCTGGATGTGATCGCGGCCTACGCAAATGAAACGCAGATCCTGAAGATCGACCTCGACTTTGACGAATCCGAGGGCGGCATCATCAGCCGCGCCGCCGGGGTGCCCGGGGAGCCATCACTGGGGTTGAGCGTGGCAGGTGAGGGCCCGCTCAGCGATTTTGAAGCCGCCATCGCCCTGGCCTCTGACGGCCTTGATCGCTTTGCCGGGACTGTGGGGATTGCGACACCTGATAGCGCTGAGGCAGGCACCTATCAGTTTCGCGCAGATCTCAACGGGGACGTCCGTCCGCTTCTGGAACAAGACCTGCACCCGTTCTTCGGCGAGGACACGGCGCTCTTGGTGGGCGGCGTTAGCCAGCCTGACGGGGCCGTCCTACTGGACAAATTGGATATCAGCACGGGCGCGCTGAGCCTTGCAGGCAGTTTGGCCTTGTCGCCTGCTGGCTGGCCCACGCGGTTCGATCTTGATGGTCGCATTTCTGGCGATGGGGCCATTCGCCTGCCAACTGTTTCACCCGCCACATTGGTCGATGATGTCACTCTGACAGCACGTTATGATGAAGATGATGGAGATAGCTGGTCAGCCAAATTCCTCATTGATGGATTTGATCGAGATGGCATCGACATAGATCGCGCCGAGCTATCCGCCGTGGGTCAAATTCAGCGGGGAGAAACCCGATCTGTTTCTGCCGAAACCACGTTTGCAGCATCCGGGCTGTCGCATATCAATACCGCCCTCGAACAAGCGATCGGCACATCACCGGAAGGCCGTATAGACCTCACCTGGGTTGAGGGTGCGCCCATCGATGTGACGCGTCTCAACCTGCGCAGCGGGAACGCCTCGCTGCAGGCAAGCGCCCGGATCGATGGTTTGGCGGATGGATTTCCCATCGAAGGGCGCGGGGTGCTAACCGCCGAGGATCTTTCAAGATTTGCCGCCATCACCGAACGGCCATTGTCGGGTGGGGCAAATCTGGGCGTAGAGGGCAGCGGCACGCCGTTGAGCGGCGCTTTTGATCTGATCCTGTCAGCATCCACGGTTGATCTTGTGATCGGAGAAGCGCGCGTCGATCCACTGATGCGGGGTCGGTCCACCGTTGATATGGCCGCGCGCCGTGATGAAACCGGCACCTATATCGAAGCCCTTTCCGTGCGCTCGCCCGCGATTGAGGCCGACGCAAGCGGTCAGCTGAGCGGTGAAGCGGGCGCGATGCGTTTCGATGGCACGTTGAATGATCTGTCTTTGGTCGAGCCAAAGCTCTCCGGCACGGCGGTCATCGACACCGAACTCAGTTGGGAACAAGACGGCGCGCTGGAGCTCAAGCGCCTCAACGCGCGCGCGCTGGATGCTGAGATAACGGCGCAGGGATCGCTGAACACGAGCGATGAGCGCCTGCCTGCAAGTGGCTCACTGACTTTGCGCGCAGAGGACATCTCGCGCCTCGCCGAGTTTTTGCAGCGTCCTCTTCAGGGCGCCGTGGATATGAGTGTTGAAGGAAGCGGCACCATCACGTCTCAGAGCCTCGACGGAACACTCGACGTTCTGGCGCGCAATCTTCGTACCGGCATTGAACAAGTCGACAAGATCACCGAAGGCAGTGTCGATCTCGATGCAACTCTGGCCTATGGCGACGGCATACCTTTTATCGATGCGCTCGCGCTGGACACCGAAAACCTGACGGTGTCTGCCAACGCCGCTGCACCGGGTGAAGCCATCACGATTGGGGCGCGGTTGAGCAATCTTGGTCTTGTGGCGCCAGGGATCAGCGGTCCGGCCTCCCTCAACGGGACCGTGACGCCGCAGGACGCCACAGGCGAGAACCTTGATGTGGATCTGAAGTTTGACGGGCCGTTGAATGTGGGCGCGCGCATTGCCGGGCAAATTCGCGACTTTGGTCAAGATCTGCGCCTGGCGATACAAGGCTCTGCTCCCCTTGCTCTGGCCAATCAGTTCATGGCCCCCAACTCGATCACCGGCCCGCTGAATTTTGATCTGCGCGTTGACGGCGCACCAGGACTTTCGGCGCTTTCTGGTCAGGCGAGTTTCCGTGAGGCGCGTATGGCGTTGCCCAATGCCAATCTTGCGGTGACGGGTCTTGGCGGTTCGGTGAACATTTCCGGCGGGCAGGCATCCCCGGACATATCAGGCTCCTTGGGCAGTGGCGGGCAGTTCCGCGTGACGGGCCCTATCACCCTCTCGGCCCCCTATAATGCCAATCTGAACGTCGCGCTCACCTCGCTTGTTCTGCGCGATCCGGAGCTTTACCAAACCCTGGTCAACGGCACCGTGAACGTAAATGGCCCCCTGACCGGCGGTGCGCGGATCGGTGGGGCTTTGGCGCTTGGTCGGACCGAATTGCGGGTTCCCTCAGGCGGGGCCAGCGCCGCAGGTGCAATAGAGGGCATCCGACACATCTCTGAACCTACCGCTGTGCGCCGCACGCGTGCGCGCGCGGGCCTGATTGAGACGGCGGGTCGGTCCGGTCCAACGGCGAGCTTTCCCTTGGACTTAACCATCAGCGCGCCCAACCAGATCTTTGTGAGAGGGCGCGGTCTTGATGCCGAGCTTGGCGGTCAGCTGCGCCTGGGTGGCACCACCACAAATGTCTCTGCGAGCGGTGTTTTCGAGCTGATCCGGGGGCGGTTTGATATCCTGACAAAGCGCCTTGATCTCACCGAGGGCTTGATCGATTTGCGCGGCGCCCTTGACCCTTATCTGCGGTTTGTGGCTGAGACCACCAGCAACGAGTATCTGATCAATATTGTGCTCGAAGGGCTCGCCAGCGAGCCTGAGATCACCTTTTCATCTTCGCCAGATCTGCCCGAGGAGGAGGTGCTGGCCCAGTTGCTCTTTGGACGCGATTTTTCCGACATGTCCGCGTTTCAGGCCGCGCAATTGGTCAGCGCGGTGGCCACCCTGTCCGGGAAGGGCGGCGGCGGGTTGGGCGACAGGCTCGGTCTGGCCAACTTTGACGTGACATCCACCTCAGACGGGGACACGCAAGTCAGCGCAGGTACTTATATTTCGGACAACATCTATTCTGAAATCGTGGCCGACAGCTCTGGCAAAAACCAGATCAATCTCAATCTGGATCTGACCCCATCCCTCACAGTGAAGGGCGTCGCCGGAAATGACGGGGACACCGGGGTCGGCATTTTCTTTGAGCGTGACTATTGAGGCCAGAGACGACGACATCTTTGAGAGACGTCGTTAGTCTGTTGTGCGCAAGGGGCTGCGCTGCACCATCCACACGACCAAGAGCGGGATGCCCATCGTCAGAACCGCGACGGTGATCAAGAGAATTCCAAGTTCTGCATAATTGGCCGCCGTTTCTATGACACCCGTTTGAGCATCCAGCACCTCGCGCGTTTCAACGAAAATCTGATTGAGGTACTTTTCTCCCAGGCGGCTGGCCGACAACGCGAGGTTGGTAAAGGACGCCATCACCGCAAAAAACGTGGCCTTGAGAGCACCGGGCGCGTTTCGGGCAATCCAGGCCAGCATTGGGATCATCGCGATCTGGGCCAACGGGCTTTCGACGGCTGTGTCCAAAACAGCAATGAAACGCGCATCGACAATGCCGCCCGTCATCGCGGAGGTCACTTCGTGCACACCGTAGTAGAGCCCGAGATTGGGCAAAGACAACACGCCCGCCGCGATCGAGAGAAAGATCACCACATAGACGATGGACCGCCGCGCGATGACGGGGCGCAAAATCAGCATGGCCGCCAGCGTGATCATGGCCGTGATCAAGGACAGGACGGACAGGAACTGTTGATCAAAGCCAAGCACGTCAATGTTGAACCACGTGAGCCCTTCCCCCGGCAGTGGCGTCGCCCGAAACGCAAAGATGATCGCCGCTGTGCCCACCAGCATCCGCGCTTGCGCGGGCGGCAGGGCTTGCATCAGCTGACGCATAAGCAAGAGCACAATGGTCATGGAGCCGACAAAGATGATCTCTTGTCCAAAGGGCACCTGGCCCAACCCAATGATCAGGGTGAGGACCACGAACGCCCCGCCGCCAATGAAATACCAGGGGTTGACCTCCGTGCGCTCATCGCGGCCTTCCGTGGCCTCGCGCGCGTCGTAGAGGCTCATCCCTGAGGCCACCAATCGCTGACGCATCTGCCTTTTCTGCAGCCCGCCCAGCACAACGCCGGAGACCGAAACAAGCGGAATGCCGAGGGCCACCAAATAGATTGAGGCATAGATCTCTGCCTTTTCGGGTTGGCTGAGCGCCTCAATCCCCGAAAACATCACGATGTTCAACACAGCAACAGCGAGTGTGCCGGTGATGAGGGCAAAGCGTCCCAACGTCTGCATGGTGACATGCATCGCCTTCTCTTCGTCCTCGGGAATAGGCTCACCGTTTGCATCACGCTTTGGCACGGCCTCTACCGACATGGCATCGGCCACGGCATCCTGTACCACCAGACCGCAAGGCAGGATGATTGTGCTGGCCACATACCATGAGCCAAGCGGCATCACTGCGGACATCATCTGCGGTGCGGTCAACACGAAATACATGATGCCGACGCTCAGCACGACAAGCAAAGCGCCGAACCACACAAGCACCCATTTCCAGCGCCAGATGATATCTACCAGATGCCCCAGCGGCATTTTGAGCGCCCAGGGAATGCCCGCCCAAAACGCAAGGCCAGCCAGGTAAGCCGCAGAAAGGTCAAGGTATTCTTTAACGTAAAACGTGCCGACGATGCCGGTGAGCCCTGTGAAGCCAAAGGCAAAATAGACCATCAAAGGTGGCATGAACGACCAGCGCATCTGCCGACCGAGATCGAGCACGACCGCGTCAAACCAAGATCTGCGGGCCACAGTTGTCAAACTCTACCTCCCTCTCCGCGGCTTTACTTTGGGTATCTGAGCGAGCAGTTTCAACAGGGTCATAGTGACGTTTGCGAGATCATTCATACCGCCCAGTCTTCGGCATCAACGCCAATGATCTCCGCCACCGACTGATGCCCCCCTGCCTCTAACAGCTGATCAAGCTCTCGGGCCATGCGCGGGATCAGCGATATGCCGTTATAGACCATCGCCGAATAGAGCTGTACGGCGGTGGCGCCCGCGCGGATCTTGATCATGGCGTCTTCTGCCGAGCTTACGCCACCCACACCGATCAAAGGCACCTGCCCGCGCGTTGCCAACGCCATGCGGGCCAAGACACGCGTGGATCTTTCAAAAAGTGGCCGACCGGACAAACCGCCCTTTTCGTTCCTTTGGCTGTCTTTGAGGCCGTCGCGGGACAGCGTGGTGTTGGTTGCGATGATCGCGTGCAGCCCGGCCTCAAGCGCCACATCGGCAATCTCAGTGATCTCCGTGTCGGTCAGATCAGGCGCGATTTTCAGAAACACCGGAATGGGCGACTGCAGCTCCGACCGCGCAGCCATCACGCCCGCGAGCAGTTTTGAGAGCGCCTCTGCCCCCTGCAAATCCCGCAGCTTTTCGGTATTAGGACTTGAGACATTGACCGTTGCAAAATCAAGGTGAGCGCCGCAGTGGCGCAACACCGTGGCGAAGTCTTCTGCCCGGTCCTCGCTGTCTTTGTTGGCGCCGAGATTTAATCCGATGACCATGTCCTTCGGCCTGCGCGCCAACCGTTCTGCGGCCACCGCCATCCCGTCATTGTTAAACCCGAAGCGATTGATGACGGCACTATCCTGCGTAAGGCGAAAGAGGCGCGGCTTTGGGTTGCCGGGTTGCGGGCGCGGCGTGATCGCGCCCACTTCCAAAAACCCAAATCCAGAGCGTGAGAGCGGGCCCAGCGCTTCGGCATTTTTGTCAAACCCCGCGGCAAGCCCGATGGGATTGGGCAGATCCAGCCCCGCCAGTCGGGTTCTGAGGCGGGGTGATGTCACGGGTCCGGGGCTCGGGGCAAGACCCGCATTCAGTGCCTTGAGCCCCAAGCCATGGGCGCGCTCGGGATCAAAGAGACGCAAGAGTGGCAGGCTCGCCTGCTCCACCCAACTCATGCGAAGCGCGTCCCAGCCTGGGCGGGTTTGCACCGGATCAAGCGTGACGTGCGTACCGCTGCCTGCCTGTGCACAACCGCTTTGGCGTAGTCGGGATCGCTGATCATATCGAGAAACGCATGGGCCGTGGGGTAGCGCGCGATAAAAGCGTGATCCCATGCCTCGCCTGCCGGACCAATCACCGTTGCCTCAAACGCGCCGCGCCAAAGGATGCTGGCGCCGATGCGCTGCAAAATCGGCAGGGCTTCTGCTCCGTAATGGCGGTAGGCCTCCTCTGCGCTGACATTCGGATCGTGCAACGCATGCCCTTCCGGATAAACCGCGAAATCGCGCAGCCTGACCAGGTTCAGCATTTCGATTGGGTGGTCGCGGTCAAGCCCCTTGAAGAGATCGAACTGAATGCGCGTCGGATCCACATGGCCGATCAGATCTTCCGGAAAACGGTGCACCCCGCCAATCAGAGGCAAAGGTTCAACCCGTTCAAGATCTTCCAGTTTAAGGGCGCGAAAGAGGTGGGGGAATTTTGCACCGCCGCGCGACACTTCCCATTTCAGATCCTCGCCCATGTCATCGGCATCGACGGCCAAAAGCATCAGCCCCTCTTCACCCGCAAAATGAAGCGCGGCTGTCTGGGCAGCTTGCTCTGGCGTGGAAAAATGGATGAACCCGTCCTGGAGATCGATTGGCGCCCCGGCCGTGACGCCATCACGACGAAACACCTGCCATTCATGCTTACGGAAGATCTTAAGGATCAGCATAGCTGCGTGATGCCTTGCCGGTTGGGCCGGGTCAAGCGAGAAGGTTTTGACGAACAGCCAGACCGAGGTGCATCATCAAGGTGCACATATTCAGGAGGCTCAGATGACCCGTATTCTTTCCATCTTGCTGGCTGGTCTGATCGCGACGCCCGCATCCGCCGATTTCACTCTGACGATTTTGCACACCAATGATTTCCATGCGCGGTTTGAACCCATCAGCAAATACAACAGCACCTGCGCACCCGAAGACAACGCAGCCGGCGAGTGCTTTGGCGGGTCCGCCCGGCTGGCCACGGCGATTGCAGAGGCCAAGGCAAGTGCGGTTAATCCCCTGCTTGTGAGCGGAGGGGATCAGTTCCAGGGGTCGCTCTTTTATACGCTCTACAAAGGGAAACTGGCTGCCGAGCTCATGAACAGCATGGGCTATGATGCCATGGCCGTGGGCAACCACGAGTTCGACGACGGCCCGGAAGTGCTGCGCACCTTCATGGATGCGGTGAATTTCCCGGTTCTCATGGCCAACGCCGATGTCAGCCAGGAGCCGCACCTGGCCGGGTCAGTAGAAAAATCCATTATCCTTGAACGGCATGGCGAAAAACTGGGCGTCATTGGGCTTGTGCCCCAAGACACCGCTGAAGGATCGAAACCGGGCGACAATGTCGTTTTCACCAATCCCATAGATGCCGTACAAACGCAAGTGGATCTGCTCACCGAGGAAGGCATCGACAAGATCATTGTGCTCAGCCATTCCGGATATGGCATTGACCTTGCCCTCGCAGAACAGACCACCGGCGTCGACGTTATCGTGGGTGGCCATTCCCACACCTATCTGAGCAGTGATGATCCGTCGGCCAGCGGGCCCTACCCCACAATGGTGGGCGATACGGCCATCGTACAGGCTTTCGCCTATGGCAAGTATCTGGGGCGGCTTGAGGTTGTCTTTGACGAAGCAGGAAAAGTGACCTCGGCCAGCGGGGCACCCATCCTCATGGATGCCAGCGTTGCAGAGGCAGAAGATATCAAAGCAAGGATCACCGAAGCCGCGGTGCCGTTGGAAGAAGTGCGCAGTAAGGTCGTGGCCGAAGCCGCGGAAGAGATCAACGGCAACCGTGCTGTCTGTCGATCGAGGGAATGCCCGATGGGCACATTGGTGGCGGACGCACTTTTGGCACGCACCGCCGGACAGGGTGTAGAGATAGCGTTGACCAATGGCGGAGGATTGCGGGCCAGCATTGATGCAGGACCCGTGACCATGGGCGAGGTGTTCACCGTGCTGCCATTTCAAAACACGCTCTCAAC
>CAKZYL010000256.1 GCA_937884705.1 uncultured Roseovarius sp.
GTCATCTGGATCACGCTTCTGGCCTTCTTGATGGATCTCGCCCTGCGCTGGATCTCCCGCCGCTTCTTCCCCTGGGCGGAGGCCAGCCTATGAGCTTCGTCACCGCCACCAATATCTTTCAGTCCTACGGCCCGCGCCCCATTCTGGAACGGGTGAATGTCAGCGTGGAAAAAGGCGAGTTCATCTCCATCGTCGGAGCCTCGGGCTGCGGCAAATCCACCTTCCTGCGCCTGCTTCTGGCGCAAGAAACGCCCACGCGGGGAGAGATCAGGATCGACGGCGCAGACCCGGCTCAAGAGCCCGGTCTCGATCGCGGCGTGGTTTTTCAGAAATACTCGGTCTTCCCGCATCTCACGGTCGTCGAAAATGTGATCGCCGGAGAGGCCTTCCGCACTAAATGGGGCCGCTTCTTCGGCGCCGAAAGACACGCCGCCCATGATCGCGCGATGGAGGTCCTTACCCGCTGCGGCCTCGATCACATGGCGCGTGCCTATCCCGCAGCCCTCTCAGGTGGCATGCAGCAACGTCTCGCGATCGGTCAGGCGCTGGCGGCAAAACCCCGCATCCTGCTGCTCGACGAACCCTTCGGCGCGCTTGATCCCGGAACGCGCCTCTCCATGCATGATTTCCTGATGGATCTGCGCGCAGAGACCGGCATGACCGTCTTCATGGTCACCCATGACTTGGAGGAGGGGTTCAAACTTGGCGACCGGGTTCTCGTCTTTGACAAACCCCGCTGGGATCTGACCAACCCCGATATCATCGGCGCCACGATCACCTACGATTTCGATGCCCGCAACGGTGGCATCCCCTACCAGACGATTGAGGAGGAAACTCATGTTCTTCAACCCGCCTGACCGCACCCGGTCACACAACCCAGTGGACGCGCGACGAAAAGAGCGCCGCCAGCATCACCCTGATCTGACCAAGCTGCAGGGCTGGAAATCCATGATGGCCGAGGCCGATCTGCCCGCAGATCGCTGGGTCGAGGAAACCAAGTGGGCGCTGCGCATGGGCCTCACCGGGGCCGACAGCATCGAAGACAAATCCATCCCCACCTTCGCCCGTGGGGAGTTGCCGCATTACGCCGGCATCAACACCTTTCTCAAAGCGCCCTACGCCGAAGACGTCACGGAGGTACAGCATTATGACGCCACTGTTCTTGGCATCCCGTTTGATGGGGGCACCACTTACCGCCCAGGCACCCGATTTGGACCTCAAGGTGTCCGCAAAATCTCTGCGCTCTATACGCCGTACAATTACGAAATGGGCGTCGATCTTCGCGAACAGATGACACTCTGCGACGCGGGCGATGTATTCACCATCCCCGCAAACTTAGAGAAGAGTTTCGACCAGATCAGCCGCGCCGTGAGCCATGTGTTCTCAAGCGGCAGCCTGCCCATCATGATCGGCGGCGATCATTCCATCGGGTTCCCCTGCGTGCGCGGCATTGCCGAGTGCACATCGAAAAAGATCGGCATCGTCCATTTCGACCGCCACGCCGACATCCAGGAAAAAGACCTTGATGAGCGGATGCACACCACGCCATGGTTCCACTCCACGAACCTGCCTAACGTACCGGCGAAAAACCTCGTGCAGGTGGGCATTGGCGGCTGGCAGGTGCCACGCCCGGCGGTCAAAGAGGCCCGCAAGCGCGAGACCAACATCATCACCATGTCCGACATGGAGCAGATGGGCATCGACAAGACCGCCGAGATGGCGCTCGAGATGGCGTGGGACGGGGTCGACATGGTCTACATGTCCTTTGACATCGACAGCATCGACTGCGGCTTTGTCCCCGGCACAGGCTGGCCAGAGCCCGGTGGGTTCCTGCCGCGAGAGGCGCTCGCGCTGGCGTCAAAGGTTGCCGCAGAAGGCATCTGCGGGATGGAGCTGGTGGAAGTGTCCCCGCCCTATGACACATCAGAGATCACCGCCCTCATGGGCACGAGGGTGATCGTGGACGTGCTGGGCTCGCTCGTCGCATCTGGCAATCTGGGCAAGCACAAGGCGCATATCGACAAGCCGGTGACGATCCCCCATGGCGAGTTTGAAGGAAAGAGGTGGTCCAATGCCACATGACATCGTCGGCGGCCATATCGGCCACAATCACGCGCATGATCACCTTCACAGCCACTTGCCGCCCGAGGATGAGGCCGCAGAGCTGCAGGTTCTGGCGACGCAATTCATAGACGGTTTCGTCGAGGCGAAAGACAAAATGGCCTATCTGCGCCTCGCCGGTGTGCCGCTGGAGCGCCAGCCCGCCGGGGGCGGGGCCGCCATGAAGCTGGTGGACGTGCAACTGACCACCGAATGGCAGGTGGGCACGGCCTCCCCGTCCTTTGGCTCGCGGGAGTTGAGCTATCTGCCCTATCCCGGCGAGATGGTGACCGAACGCACAAATCTGGCGTTGGTCTATGTCTCGCTCGACACCAAGGAATTGCTCGATCTGCGCCGCTTTTTGCAAGAGCGTCACGCATAAACTTAGACCGCATAGTTCGGCGCCTGGCACGTGAATTAAGTGCTTTCGACAATGCTTCGCGTTCTAATCCGGTTGTGTGAGACAAACCTTGCGTGAAGCGCGGCAAATCAGATGCGATCGACGCAGAAGCAATTTGCTCTGCTCTTACTCATCCAACCATGCGTTTTGTTGCGCTTAAGACGGCCGAGCGAAAATCTTAGCTGTCACGTCATCGCGCCTGCAATCTTATTGTCCGGCAATAAAGAAGAAGAGCGCCGGTGATCCGGCACGGCCCAAGAAGCCCGATTTGCGAATTTTGGCTGCGGCGGACTTTTGGTGAAGATACCGTATGCTCTAGCTGCAGTGCCAGGCGGGCAGTCCAGGCCGGTATTTATGATGGACGCGTGCTTGATCTGATGGAAAAATGTAGAAAGATCACGGCTCAAAACATGTTCACCTCTTGCTATTAAAGGGTGCACGCTCAAGCGTGACCACATACGGACACACATGGAACGCCTAGAATGATCGAGCTTGCGCTGCTTACTATCGCGCTCAGCGCGTTTTTCTACGCGCTTGTTGCGCAGCGATTGAGCCAGAGTGTGGTAACTGGGCCGATGATCGCGATTGGTTTGGGCCTTATGATGGCACTGCTTCTGGGCCGCGAAGGCACGCATCTGGAAGGTTTGCTCCACCTGGTCGCTGAGATCACCCTCGTGCTCGTGCTGTTTGCCGATGCGGCGATGCTGCGGGCGCGTGACGTGCGGGCAAATGCCCTTGTGCCGCTGCGGATGTTGGGGATCGGGTTGCCGCTGGCGATGCTCTTTGGGTACATCGCGGGTCGCTTTTTGATGCCGGATTGGTCCGGTTGGGAGATTGCCCTTTTGGCGGCTATTCTTGCCCCGACAGACGCGGCACTTGGCCAAGCGGTTGTGACCAACCTGCGCGTGCCGGAACGCTTGCGCAACGCATTGATCGTGGAAAGTGGCGTCAATGATGGGTTGGCGCTGCCTGCGGTTCTATTCTTCGCGTGCGTGGCCGTCGGCGGCGTGCATGACAACGTGCAGTCAAATTGGGTCGTCTTCACGGCGGAACAGATCGGATTGGGCGGTCTCGCCGGAGCTGCCATCGGCGCGGCGGGCGGCTGGCTGATGACCTTTGCGCTTCGCCGTGGCCTGACAACTGAGATCTTTGAAGGCATCGCGGTTCTTGCTCTAGCGGCCCTTTGCTATCTGCTGTCGATACGGGTCGGAGGCAATGGGTTCCTCGCCGCCTTCGTCGGTGGGCTGACTTTTGGCCTCGTCTTTGAAAAGAAATGCAAATTTATTCGGGAGTTCTTGGAAACGCAGGCGCAATTGCTTGTCCTTGGAACCTTTGTTTTGCTGGGCATCGCAGTGGCGCCAGACCTGTTGCCAGCTCTGTCACCAGCATGGATTTGTCTCATCTTGCTCAGTCTGTTCGTCACCCGGCCTCTGGCCATTTGGCTGTCGCTGCTAGGGTCCAAAACCACCACGTCTGAGCGCCTGTTTTTAGGGTGGTTCGGGCCAAGAGGGCTGGCAACGGCCCTCTTCGCCCTTTTGGTCCTGAAGGATTTTGATCGGCTGCAGCACGGAGACGAGATCCTGCTGATTGCGTTTTTGGCCGTGGTGATCAGCGCTACCTTGCATGGCATCTCGGCGGCCCCAATCGCAGCACGTTTCGGACCATCCGATACGTCACCCAAAAGCAAGGAAGCATCGTGACCTGACGTAGATCACCAAGCGGAATGATCTATAAAACCTGAGCTCTTGGACGCTTTCTGTGACAAAGCCGATGGGCCTGCGTGCCGACACGGCTTGAATTGGGCAGCAGGCGTTTTCGTTTTATCCACAGAGCTCGTCTGGATTGGATGATCCTGTCGGGCTTGGTGTGTCCGAATTCCCTGCCATCGATCCCTATGCGATGCATAAGCAAGTCTGGCCAACCAGCGCCGTTCAGATGCCGCGGTACATCAAACGCCACGTTCAAAATTTTGCGTCACCAACTCAACGCGGTAGCCCTCGCAAGAACGTGTTTGAAGTATAGGATTTCCTTGGTCTGTTCATGCTCTCAAATCCGAGCGTTTAAAGCTTGGGTTTTTCGATGCATTTTCCGCGTTCCTTGCAACCGACGTTGAAAGAGCGTTTTCGGCAGAAGAAACCCCGAGTTGATACGGGCAGTTAAAGGCTCTTTCTTGCTCTGAGGGCTGCGCTGATTGTTCCATCGTCGAGGTAATCCAACTCACCGCCGATAGGCACGCCTTGCGCGAGTGACGTGAGGCGCACGCGGTCCTCCAACTGATCGGCGATGTAGTGGGCCGTGGTTTGACCATCCACGGTCGCATTGAGAGCGAGGATGACCTCGCTGATGTTTTCGTCGGCAACGCGGTCTAAAAGCTGCGGAATGCGCAATTGTTCAGGTCCCACCTGGTCCAGTGCGCTAAGCGTCCCGCCCAACACGTGATACCGGCCACGAAAAACGCCCGCGCGTTCCATCGCCCAGAGGTCGGCCACATCTTCGACCACGCAGAGCTCCCCGTTGGCGCGTTTTTCTGACAGGCAGATTTCGCAAATGTCTTGGGTACTGATATTGCCGCAGATGGTGCAGACCCGCGCGGTTGCGGCGACACGGCCGATTTGATCGGCCAAGGGCGTCAGCAACAATTCCCGTTTGCGGATCAGATGCAAAACGGCGCGTCGGGCAGACCGCGGCCCGAGTCCGGGCAGTTTCGCCATCATCTCAATCAACGCGTCAATATCGCGGTTCGAATTCATGGGCGCGCCTCACCCTCCAAAGCAATGCGTTCCACGGCAAACCCTGCTTTGCGCAGCAAAGCAATCAGGCCGTATTCCTGCGGTAAATGGTAGGTGCCGACTGCCATGAAAACACCCCCCTCCAAAAGATCTGCCATGGCGCTCTCAAGGAAAACCTCATTGCGTTCGCGCAGCAGATAGTCGTTGGTCCGAGCGAGCCAATCTGGCCCTTCTTCCGGATAGGCTTCTGAAAAGTAAAGCTCATCCCATGCCATCATCTCTCCAATGCGGCCTTGCAGGTAGAGCGCGTGGCTCGTGGACCGCATCTCTTGGGTGACACCTGGGTTGAGGTAGTTTGCGTAGACCGCGATCATCGCACGGGTCAGGCCTGCGCCGCCGTCATCGCTGAGCTTTTGGAAAAGCGCGCGGGGCGCTTCGAGGCTGAGGATTTTGCTGCCATGGATTGCGCCCAGCATCTGGATCCGGTCGTCTTGGATTGGATAAATCCCAGCCGCAAAGTCGCCGCACGGATCCGCGAGCATAAGCTCCGCAAGGGCCGCCGGCGAGAGATAGTCAAGCGCTTCGTCCCCCCAACCAAGCCCAATCAGACGTTCCTCGATCCAAATCAGAAGTTGGCTTGGCAAGGCCATGTCCCGCACGCTGATTTCAGTCGCATCGCGGTAGCGGTCGGATGACGTGTAAGATGCCGACAGTTCTTCGCGTGTCTGCTGCGTGTAGTCGACCTCGGTCGCCACAATGCGCGCCGCCTTGATCGTGTCGGTCACCTGATTGGGCAGGCGCAGGATCATTGGTAAGCTGGAATGCATTGTGCCCCAGATGTGAGATACCGCCCCGTCCGCAGAAGTGATGCGCCAAAAGCGACCGACACTGTTTGGGATCTCCGCCGATCGCGTCTGCATGTTGGCGTAAAAGGCGGGGGTGAAAATCTCTGGATGAACCCGTGCCTCATCCAATAGGCACACTTCACGGGTCGCCCATGTTTGAGCGTGCATAGGCCCGGCCAGCACGCAGGCAATAAGCGCAAGCCAAAGCCGCATGCGATCAGAACGGCAGGTTCATATCCTTGGGCAGGCCCATGCCTTCGGTGATTTTGCCCATCTCTTCCTTTGCTTTTTCTCCGGCGCGTGTCTGAGCATCCTTGATGGCCGCAAGAATAAGATCTTCAACCACTTCTTTGTCATCGGAGTTGAAGATTGAGGGATCGATATCAAGGCTCTTGAGCTCACCTTTGACAGAGCACACCGCTTTGACCAAGCCCGCCCCGCTTTCCCCTTCCACGGTCATTGAGTGCATGTCTTCTTGCAGCGTCGCCATTTTCTGCTGCATTTCCTGGGCAGCCTTCATCATTTTGGCCATGTCGCCCATTTGGCCCAATCCTTTGAACATGTCATCTCTCCATGGGGATCTCAGAGTTCGACCCCTTGATACGTGGGGGTTGCCGCCTCGGCAAGACCGCGCTTGGTTGGCTCGTGATTCTCGACCTAAAGTGAAGATCAGTCAGCGGAGACGCATCATGTATCAGCCAACCGATGTCGTAACAGAAGAAGAGACCGTCCGCACGCATGTGCGTGGTGCTTACGCATCTCAGCAAAACAAGATTTTGGATCACCTGGATGAGCACTGCAAAGATTGGATTGAGCGTTCTCCCTTCTTAACCTTGGCGACCGTGAGTGCCTCTGGCCAAGTCGATGTCTCCCCCAAGGGCGACCCGGCTGGGTTTTGCAAGGTATTGGATGACAAGAGCCTCGCCATTCCTGATCGCCCGGGCAACCATCGCTATGACAGCTTTCTGAACATTCTGGATACGGGGCGGATCGGACTGTGTTTCTTTGTGCCGAACCGCAATGAGGTCGTGCGCGTCAACGGTTCTGCGCAGATCGTGCGGGACATGCCGTTGAGAGAGATGATGGTGGTGCAAGGGAGGGTTCCTGATTTCGCGCTATTGGTCCGGGTTGAGGAGGCGTTTTATCACTGCGGCAAGGCCATCATCCGGTCCAAGCTTTGGAAACCTGAAAAAGCGGCGTCAATCGAAGGTCTGCCGACCTACGCCACAGCGATTAAGGACCACGCCGAAGACCAACGATCCATCGAAGAGATGGAAAAGATGATGAAGTACAATGATGAAAAGCGGCTGTATGATGAGTAATGCCTAGCCGGTTTTCTTCTGGCGTCTCAACCAGGTCACAAAAGCCTTTGCCGCCGGTCGCATCACGCCCGGCCGGGTCACGATGTGATAGCCGGTATCGCCTTTGTCACGAAAAAGCACGCGCAGACAACCGGCGCGTACGTCGGCCTCTACCGACGACATCGCGGTGCTGATCACGCCCTGCCCCGCGCGCGCGCCCTCTAACATCAAATTGCCCGGCAAATGCGTGATCCGTTTAACGCGCGTTTGTGTGACTCCATGTTTGCGAAGCCAGTCCGCAGATTCGTTGGTGCCCAGCTCTTGCAGCCATGGCAAATCGATCAGGTCACACGGGTCTGCAATGATGCGGTCTGCAACCAGCGACGGGGCCGCAGTGATCACGATATCTGTCGGTACCAGCATTTCTGAATCCAGTCCTGGCCAATTGCCTGAGCCGAACCTGAGAGCCAAGTCAAAGCCACCCGGTCCGGGATCTGTCAGTTCCGCTGAGGGGTTAACCATGAGATCGATGCCGGGGTGTTTGTCCTGAAAATCGCTCAACCGCGGCATCAGCCAGGTCATTGCAAAAAGATGAGTGGTCGAAATGTGGACGGGGCGCTCGGCATCAGCCCCAGTGAGAGCCGCCACGGTTCGATCGATCAGGCCAAACCCTTCTGTCAAGGCTTCGGCCAATTGCGTGCCGTCGACCGTCATTTCCAAGGCGCGCGAGGAACGATCTACCAAAGTCAGCCCCATATGTGCCTCTAGGCTGCGAAGGTGTTGGCTAATGGCCGCGTGACTAACGCCGAGCGATTCGCCTGCTTTCTGCACCGACCCGGTTTCCGCAAAAGCCGCAAAGGCGCGCAAAGCAGACAGGGGAGGAAGATTGCGCCAATCCATAAATGTAATTCTTTCTTACATATTGAATTTATTCCTGACTCGCAAATAACGCTGGAAAATACAATTTTACAAGCATCAAAATAGCTCAGAAAGGCAAGACAATGCTTGATGTATTCGCAAATACTTTCATGAACGCCACCCGTCATCGCGCGCAACCGCAAAGCGGATCTCGATCTCATTGGCCGCGGTCCGAGCGGTTCGATAACCGCAAAAACGCAGAGATCGAGGCGCATCTGGTGGGGCGTCGGACGTAGTAAAAGTCTTTTCCGTCCTCTTTCGGCCGCGCAGGATTCTCCCTTCTGCGCGGCCGATTGTCTTTGTTGGGTTGCGCAAAGAAGTTTCGGATCAATCCGAAACTTGGCCTGCGCTCCTGGCAATAAGGGTCGGCCAATCTATATCAAAGATACGTGCGAGAGGTGACACCGGCCTTCCCTGGAAACGCGCGAACAGGACGGGAAGGCCGGTGCCCGATCGAAGCCAGGCTACCCTAGACAGACGATCGTTCCGGGACCGGGCTGGAGTGTCAGAACCGACTACTGCCTCGGCACAACCCACAACCACGGTACATTTTTCTGCAGACGCCCAACCCGTAAGAGACCACCCGAGGGTGGTCATCAAAACATGTTGTGACACCTCGGCCTTTGGCTTTCGGTATCTGGCGCGCATTTGCATTTTGGGTTGGGTATTTGTGTTTGTCTACTGCAACCTTTGCCGCACCTAATTTTGTATTATTCCTCCGGCTTTCGTTGTGGCGCATTGGCGCGCATCGCGGCTTGACGGGTCCGGGTTTTCAGCGGCAGGCTCACTTTTGATGGTTCGTTTTGCACTTCTTCTCATCGGCGTCTTTGCCTTTGCTTCACACGCGCGGGCGGAAGATGAAATGGAGTTGCATCTCGTTCTGGCCTTCGATGTCTCGGCCAGTGTGAACGACGTTGAGTATGTGTTGCAGCGTCAGGGAACCGTAGAAGCACTGCGCAGCTTCACCGTCCGGGCCGCCATTGAAAGTGCACCCGGTGGTATCGCTATGTCCATTGTGCAGTGGTCTTCGATCGGGCAACAGGCGCTGGGCCTCGATTGGATGCATCTGAAAACCCATGAGGACATTGATCACTATGCGCAAAGCATCGCGGACATGCCGCGCAAGCTGCCAGGCGGGGGCACCATGATACATGCGGGCTTGAACTTTGCCGCGGAGATGTTTGACACCGCCCCCGGGATAGCGCGGCGTCAGGTGATTGATGTATCGGGAAATGGTCGCACTGATGACGAACGTGCGCTCCTAGAAGTACGGGACCGGCTCAACCGGCAGGGCATCGTGATCAATGCGCTGGCCATTGAAGAAGATCACCGCGACCTGACGCAGTACTTTTTCCGCGTTGTGATCGGCGGCGAAGGTGCATTCGTGGAGACCGCAGACGATTTTCCGGTCTTTGCAAAGGCGATGGAAATGAAGCTCTACAGAGAAATCAGCGGCCCGTTGTTCGCAGATTTTTTAAAGTAATTCAGCTCATACCGCCAAGTCCAAAGCCGCGCTGAGCAGGGTTTTCGCATAGGCTGTCTTGGGGGCGTCGAAAATCTGTTGCGCGGTGCCGAGTTCTACGATGTCGCCATCCTTCATTACCGCGACCTCATGGCTCATCGCGCGCACGACGTTCAGGTCGTGGCTGATAAAGACGTAGGCCAGCTTGTACTTTTGTTGGAGTTGTCTCAGCAAGCCAACGATCTGCACCTGCACGGTCATGTCGAGCGCGCTGGTCGGCTCATCGAGCACCACCAGCTTGGGGCGCAAAATCATCGCGCGAGCAATAGCGATACGCTGACGCTGCCCACCGGAAAACTCATGGGGGTAGCGGTCCATTGTCGACGGGTCGAGGCCGACCTCGGTCATCACTTCCGACACCAATTCCCGGGTGGGGCGACCACCTGGATTGCCATGAACGCCCAGGCCTTCGGAAATGATCTGTTCGCAGGTCATGCGCGGGCTCAGGGAGCCGAATGGATCCTGAAACACAATCTGCATGTCAGCGCGCTTTCGGCGAAGCTCGCGGGTGGACCACTCGTTCATGGCCTCGCCGTCGAACCTTATGCCGCCCTGTGATTCGATCAGGCGCATCACCGCCATGGCCAAGGTTGTTTTGCCAGAGCCACTTTCGCCGACAATCCCAAGCGTTTCGCCCTCGCGAACCGTGAGTGTGGCCTCATTCACTGCTTTTATATGACCCACGGTGCGGCGCAGCAGCCCCTGCTGGATCGGAAACCAGACGCGCAGGGCATCGGTTTCTACCAGCGGTTTCGCGCCATCTGGCACCGGGGAAGGCTCGCCATCAGGGCGCGCTGCAATGAGTTTCTTGGTGTAGGCGTGTTGTGGGTTGGCGAACACCTCTTTGGTGGGACCAGCCTCGACAACCTCGCCATCTTTCATGACGCAGACACGATCGGCAAAGCGCTCGACGATGGTCAGATCGTGGGTGATGAACAGCAGGCCCATCCCTTCGTCGCGCTGGATCTGGGCCAAGAGTTCAAGGATCTGCGCCTGGATTGTCACATCAAGCGCTGTGGTCGGTTCATCCGCAATCAGGATGTCCGGTTTGTTGGCCAGCGCCATGGCGATCATCACGCGCTGACGTTGTCCGCCTGACAACTGATGAGGATAGGAATTGAGCCTGCTTTCGGGATCACGAATCCCCACCATTTCCAACAGCTCCACCACCCTTTTTCGCGCGGCATCGTCCACAAGACCTTGGTGCAGCGCAAGGCTCTCCTTGATCTGCTTTTCCAGGGTGTGCAGCGGGTTCAGGCTCGTCATCGGCTCTTGAAAGATAAAGCTGACATCGTTGCCTCGGACCGCGCGCAATTCCCGCTCAGACGCGCCAATCATTTCTTTGCCGTCGTAATGCACAGATCCGCCGACCTGCGCTGAGGCCGGTTGCAAGCTGACCGTGGAAAGCGCTGTCATGGATTTTCCCGATCCGCTTTCTCCGACAAGGGCGACTGTCTCGCCCCGATCTACGGTGAAGGAGACGCCCTTTACGGCATGCACCTCTTGGCCATCTTGGCGAAATGTGACCGAGAGGTTGTCGACTTCCAGAAGGCTCATGAAAATGTCTTTCTGGGGTCGAAAGCATCCCGCACGCCTTCAAAGATGAAGACTAGCAGCGAGAGCATGATGGCGAAGGCGAAAAACGCGGTGAAGGCAAGCCATGGGGCTTGCAGGTTTTGCTTGGCCTGAAGGGTCATCTCACCCAGCGACGGTGCCGAGGAGGGCAGGCCGAAGCCAAGGAAATCGAGACCCGCCAAAGTACCGATGGTGCCGGTGATGATGAAGGGCAGGAACGTGACGGTCGCGACCATGGCATTGGGCAACATGTGGCGGAACATGATGGTGAGGTTTGAGACGCCAAGGGCTTTTGCGGCGCGGACATATTCCAGGTTTCGCGCGCGCAGGAATTCAGCACGCACCACGCCCACGAGAGCCATCCAGCCGAAGAAAACGAGTATGCCAACAAGCAACCAGAAACTTCGAGGTAAGATCGCGAACAGGATGATGATGACGTAGAGGGAAGGTGTGGCTGCCCAGATCTCAATGATCCGCTGGAGTATGAGGTCGGTCAGCCCCCCGAAGTAACCCTGTATCGCGCCGGCAAATATGCCGATGACGCTACAAAAGAAAGTCACGATCAGGGTGAAAAGGACAGACAGTCGAAACCCGTAAATCACCCGCGCCAGCACATCGCGTTTGGTGCCGTCTGTGCCCAGGAGGTTCTGTTCATTCGGGGGTAGCGGCGCGGCACCCGGGCGGTCAACGGGCGTGTCATAGCTGTAGGGAATGAGCGGCCAAAGGGTCCACCCCTTCGCGATATCCGCCCCATCTACCACGCCGTCGGCTGCATCCTCTATGATCCCATCAGGATCGTCGAAACAGTCTTCAAGCCCGCCTGAGATGATCAGACATTCCACCTCAGGGTCGGAGTAAATCGCCTCGGTTGCGAAATCGCCGCCAAACGCTGTTTCGGGATAGAAGTTGAAAATCGGCGTGTAATACTCTCCGCGATACTGCACGAGGATGGGTTTGTCATTTGCGACAAACTCCGCCGGCAGCGTGATCAGAAATAGGAGCGAAAAGATGATGAGGGACCAGTAGGCCCTCCCGTTGGACCGGAAATTGCGCCAACGACGCTGGTTGAGCGGGGAAAGTGCCACCTGTCCTACCCCTGCCGTCTTTCAAAATCGATGCGTGGATCCACGAGGACATACATCAAGTCGCTGAGGATGTTCACCAAGAGGCCAATGAGGCCAAAGAAGAAAAGCGTGCCAAACATCACCGGATAGTCCCGGCTGATCGCCGCCTCAAATCCGAGACGCCCCAGCCCGTCGAGAGAGAAGATCGTCTCAATGAGAACGCTGCCCCCGAAAAAAACGCCGATGAAAACGCCGGGAAAGCCCGCAATCACGATCAGCATGGCGTTGCGAAAGACATGGCCGTAAAGGACGCGGTTTTCGCTCAGGCCCTTGGCCTTTGCGGTCATCACGTAGTGTTTCTTGATCTCATCCAGAAAGGAATTCTTGGTCAGAAGCGTTGTGATCGCAAAAGCGGAAATGGTCGACGCCGTAACCGGCAGGACAATGTGCCAAAGGTAATCAAAGATCTTTCCGATCACGGTCAGCTCTTCGAAATTGTCTGATGTGAGACCCCTGAGCGGGAAGATTTGGTAGTAACTGCCGCCTGCGAAAAGCACCACCAGCAGAATGGCAAAGAGAAACGCGGGGATCGCATAGGCCGCGATGATGATGCCGGAGGTCCACCCGTCAAACCGTGTGCCATCCCGCACCGCTTTTCGGATGCCAAGGGGAATTGAAATGAGATACGCCAGCAGTGTCGACCAAAGCCCCAAAGTGATGGACACAGGCATTTTTTCGATCACAAGATCGGTCACTTCGATCGATCGGAAATAGCTCTCTCCGAAATCAAAGCGGATGTAATTCCACATCATCTCAAAAAACCGCTGCAGCGGCGGTTTATCGAGCCCGTATTGTTCGCGCAATTCGTCGATGAACTCTTGCGGCAGACCGCGCGCGCCGGCGTAAACACTATCCTCAGACTCCGTAAGCGTCGCGTCTTCTGCGCCACCGCTGAAACCCGCGAAGACGTCGCCCTGGCCTTGCATGTTGGCAATGGCCTGCTCGACCGGGCCACCGGGCACGAATTGTACCAGGGCAAAGTTGATCACCATGACGCCAAAGAGCGTGGGGATGATCAGAAGCAATCTGCGCAGGATATAGGCGCCCAAATGCTGGTCCTTTCTTACGTCATGTGGCCCGTCTTACTTGAGCGCACCTGCCGCAGCCAGCGCGTCGGCTTTTTCTTGGTTGAACCACCAGAAGTCGAGTGTGCCCAACGCGAAAGGGGGCTGTGTGTCCGGGTGTTCATACATATCCCAATAGGCCACCCAATGATTGGCCTTATACCCTCGTGGAACAACAATAAATTCATACCGCAACGCGCGGTCAAGCGCACTGAGGGAAGCAACTTCTTCCGCCCGGCTGTTTGTAAGCACTGAGGCATCGATGATCTCATCGATCAGCGGGCTGGCAAGGCCTGCTGGGTTGAAGAGGCTGTACGCGGCATCTTCGGACCCTAGCCGCTGTCTAAGCCCAGCTCCGGAAGACAAAAAAGCAGGATATCCATCCAGAACAAGATCATAGTCTCGGTCCCGTTCGCGGCTGGAGTACTGCGCGGTGTCAACGGTTTCGAGGGTTGCATCCACGCCCATGGCCTTGAGATTGACAACGAAATTCTCGACGACGGCTTTTGTTGTCGGCTCAGAGGCGGAGCTGAACAGGAAATTCAATGTGAGTGGCTCGCCGGCAGCGTTTGCCAGGATGCCCTCGCTTCCGACGGTCCACCCTGCTTCTTCGAAAAGCCGGAGTGCTTTGCGCAGGTTTTTGCGAGATGTCAGGCGATCTGGGTCAGAGACGTGGGGCGTCCATGGCTCTTCGGTGAATATTTCTTCTGGCACGACATCGCCAAGCGCTTGGAGAAACGCGAGTTCATTTTCTTCCGGTAGCCCTTTGGCCTCAATTTCTGTGCCGTAGGAATAGGAATATTGCTGCTCGTGGAGGCCATACAAAAGCGATGCATTGGTCCACTCGAAGTTATAGGCAAGTGCAATGGCTTGGCGGACCCGTTTGTCTTTCAGGGGTTCCGAGCCAAGATTGAACACAATTCCAGACATCGAAGGTGGCGAACCGTCGCGTAACTCTTCTTTGACCACGAAACCGTTTTTAGCAGAAGGAAACTCATATCCGGTGGCCCACTTTTTCGGATCAGCCTCTGTTCGATATGTGACTTCGCCCGCTTTGAATGCCTCAAACGCGGCTGTCGAATCTGCAAAGTATTCTGTGCGGATGCGATCGAAGTTATGCCGTCCCTTGTTGATTGGCAGATCCCAGCCCCAGTAGTCGGGATTACGCACAAAGGTAACGCTCCGGTTTACGTCAAAGCTTTCCAAGTCCAACATGTAAGGCCCGGATCCAGGAGATATTTCTAACCGGCTTTCATCCAGTTTTGCGCCAGTCTCTTCGTACCATTTCTTAGACCAGCTCGGGACGCTGCCCACCACTTCGACCAAAGTGCGGCGAGAGATACCGGGGGTGAAATTGAATTTTATGCTGTGGTCGTCAATCACCTCAGCACTGGGGATTCTTTGTCTAACGGCATTGGCATAGGATTTCAGGCCTTCGTCGAGGAGCAGGTTGTGGCTGAAGTAGACGTCATGGGCGGTGACAGGCGTTCCATCGGAAAACCGTGCTTCTGGTCGCATGTGAAAGATGACCCAATCTTTGCTCTCGGGGTACTCTACCGTGTGGGCAACAAGGCCATATAGCTCACCAAAAGCATCGGCGGGTAGGGAACCTGCTCCGGCCAGTTGTTCACCCAAAAGGCTTTCATACATGACTGTCGAAAGCGCCGCTGCACGACCTTTGCGAGAATAGGGGTTCATGGAATCAAACGTGCCTGAAAGCGCTAGCGAAATCTCTCCACCTTTCGGCGCATCTGGATTTACATAACTGAAGTGCGTGTAGTCGGCAGGGTATGTCAGATCGCCGTAAAAGGAATACCCGTGGCTTTTGATGATTTTTTCTTCTGCTAAAGAGCTCTGAGCTGCCAGAGCGGCGATACTGAGACCAGCGAACAAGGCCAGCATTATGCGTTTTGCTGACCAGGTCGTGCCTAACAGGGTCGTTTGTGCCCGCGTCCGCGCATGCATCATTCTTCGCATCCTCCTCAGAACTCACTTCCGGCTCACCGCCGCGTGACTTAGCTAAGGGTTGCGCAGCGAGATGTTCAAGCGCAGCGGTGCACTTTCTTAGCAATATGGGATCACAATAAAGAAAGGCCACTCCTGCGAAGGAGGAACAGCCCGTTAATCGACAGAAAAACGGCGGTTAATTCGATGTCTCGTTCAGGTATGCGATCAGGTTTGCACGATCTGCGGCTTTCTTCAAACCTGCAAAAGCCATGGTCGTTCCTGGTGCATAGCCTGCTGGGCTTGCAAGAAAACCATCCAGCGCTTCCGGCGTCCACACATCCGCCACCGCGACCAGATTTCCAGAATACCCGAACCCATCCGCTGATCCTACGTTACGTCCGACAACACCGTGAAGGTATGGACCGGTCCCGTTGGCGCCTTGATCAAGCTTGTGGCACGCTTTGCACTTGTTGAAGACCTTTTCCCCTTTGCCAGCGTCCGCCGCTGCGTAGAGTTCCTCAAACGAAGGGCCCTCTTCTTCGACTTCTGCCACTTCTTCCAGTCCGGTCTCAATCACGTAACCTTGTACATGATCCCCGCTGTGGCCATGCGAGTGATAAATCAATTCGGCTGCAAACTTACCCAAAAGAAGAACCAGCAGCGATCCACAGAACGCGGCGGTCAGCTTGGTTAAGGTCATTGTGTCTAGCATCAGACATTCCCTTGCTTTCTTCCGAAAACACACTATGCGGATCGGCGAAGTGGAAGCAAGGTGTGCCATGCGCGACCAAACGACCGATCTGACCATTTTGGTCATGTAAGAGAATGAGACGAAACATGACGGACCGCATCGCATTTCAGGGTGAACCTGGGGCCTATTCGCATCAGGCGTGCCAGGAGGCCTATCCGGATCTGGATCCTTTGGCGTGCCGCACGTTTGAAGATGCCATTGAAGCCGTGCGTTGTGGTGATGCCGTGCTGGCCATGCTTCCCGTTGAAAATTCTACTTTTGGCCGCGTGGCGGACATTCACCACCTGCTGCCGGAATCAGGGCTTTACATCGTGGCCGAGGCGTTTGTTCGCGTGCGCATCACGCTGCTCGCTGTGCCGGGGACGCCGCTTTCTGACATCACCCACGCCATGAGCCATACCATGCTCTTGGGTCAGTGCCGTCAGTTCCTGGAGGCTCACAACATTCACCGCGTCACTGGCGCTGATACTGCAGGATCCGCCCGACAGGTTGCCCAAGACGCGTGCCCGTCTCAAGCCGCCTTGGCGAGCGAGCTGGCGGGAGAGATCTACGGTCTCGACGTCCTGGCACGCGATATCGAAGATGAGGGTAACAACAGAACACGGTTTTTGGTGATGTCTGCCACACCGAATTGGGATCGGCGTGGTTTGGATGGCGCCAAGATGATGACGACCTTCGTGTTTCAGGTGCGCAATATTCCCGCCGCGCTCTACAAAGCCATGGGGGGCTTTGCGACAAACGGCGTCAACATGACCAAGCTGGAAAGCTACATGGTGGGCGGTAAGTTCACCGCAACGCAATTTTACTCCGATATAGAAGGCCACCCCGATGATCCGGCGGTCAAGCGCGCGCTGGAAGAGTTGCGCTACTTCACCTCTGAGTTGGTCATGCTAGGTGTCTACCCTGCCGACTTAAAACGCGACTAGTGCACTTCTGAGCTCACATGCCGTGTGACCTTGATCCATTGAAAACAATAGAAAATTAGGAACCAGCGCACACGGACGCCTCGCGTTTTTGCGATCTCAATTCACGGAACTGCGCGCCCGAGTGACCTGATTATCACGTCGCTTGGCGTTTGATTGCAGTCTTCATTTCACCGCCCATTTGTTGGTCATGCAAGGCGCAAAAGACAGCCTCGCACCAGACACCAAAAGGCTGAAAAAGGAGGCCAAAATGACTTTCATCAAACTTACGGCCATTGCCGCATTCACTGCAGTTCCAGTTGTGGCAACCATGACTGATACAAACACGCTCGACGTTCCTCAACATGTAGAGCTCAGCGTGGAAGAGCGCGGTCACTTCATCGCCGAGTTGAGCCAGGATGAGCGTAAGCACATGATTGCTGAGCTAAGCCAAGATGAGCGCAACCACGTGATTGCCGAGTTGAGCCAAGACGAACGCAAGCATATGATCGCAGGCTTCGACCCAGATGAGCGCAAAAACCAAATCGGTTAAAGTGCCCACTCCTACCAAACGGCGCAGGTTGGCCTCAAGCTGACCTGCGCTCTTGCTTTCAGGCGGTTTTCCTGAACCGAGTTTCAACCTCAACCGCGTAGGCCGCCATGCGTTCGCTCAATCGTTTTGTGACGTTTTTCCGAGCCAGTTTGAGTGATTGAATCAGCAGCTTTGTCGTCAGGTTCTTTGGCGCGAGTTGGACGTTTGTGTCCACGCGCGTGCGATTGCGAGACAACGCCATTAATTCCACCACCATATCGCCGCCCATAGACGGAGCTCTGGAGGAAACCACCAGCCGGTTTGGGCTGTCAAACTCTGTCACTTCAAACTGGATCTCGCGCTCTTTGCCACGCATCTGGAACTTTGCGTCCCAAGCGGTACCGATCTTTCCGCTTGTGCCCTCATTTACGCGTTGAACCTCGGCACCACGGCGCATCGCGGCGCGCTCAAAGGCTTTGAAGTCGGTCATCTGGTCAAAAACGAAGTCTATCGGCGCTTCGATATCCTGCTGGATTTGAAATTTCATGGGTTTCGACCTGTCTGCTCTTTTTGCTTTGCAGCCGATACGGGGCTGTTTTTTCGTTTACGCTACCCAGCTGCAAGATATCGTTTAATTGAGCGTGTCGGCAAGCCAGTTTTGAAGCAAAAAATGTGCAATTGCGCCTTTGCGTGCCGGAAGTATTGCTGGGTTTTGGCCTGCAAAGGCTTCTAACAACTCCGATTTCGAGACCCAGATGGCCTGTTCAATCTCGTTGGGATCAATTGTGATTTCTTCGCTCAATGCTTCCCCGTGGCAGCCAATCATCAGCGAAGACGGAAAGGCCCAGGGTTGGCTAGAGAGATAGCGAACTGTGCCGACGCGAATGCCTGATTCCTCGAAAACTTCGCGTCTCACTGAAGCCTCAACGGTTTCGCCTGGCTCTATGAAGCCTGCCAAGCAAGAGTACATCCCTTCGGGCCAGCCGGGTGAGCGGCCTAAAAGCGTGCGTTCGCCCTTGGTGATCAGCATGATCACAACGGGATCTGTGCGCGGGAAGTGATGCGCGCCGCAGGCATCGCATACGCGCTGCCATCCGCCTTCTGTCATCCGGCTTTCCGCACCGCATTTTGCGCAGAATCTATGGCTTACATGCCACCCCAGCACTGCCTTTGCGGTCGCGGCCAGCTCCGCATCCCGTGCGCTTAAACGTACCATGATACGCCTGAGCTCCAGAAAAACGGCCTCAGTTGGCAAATCCGGGTGATTTTGCTCTGTTTTGTCAAAGAAACTATTGTCAGGCCGGTCTGTACCAGCCGGCGGCTCCCAGTCTGAAATATCATAGGCCAAGATGGCTTGACCTTGATCCCCTCGGCCAAGAAAAATGGGTGGTTCTGGTGCTGAGCTCAGGACAGGATGGTTGGATTGCAAGACAAACAGCCTGTCGAAATTTGGCCCATGCACCAAAAGTTTGCCGCGCCAAAGTAGGATACAATCGGTTTGCGGATTTGATTGCGCCTCTCGCAGGAACTCGGTATCGCCGCGGAGTTCGGCCGCTCTATCGAGGCCAGATCCACCAAAAGTGACTTGTTCCGCTGTTTTCATCCCGTGCAGGTGCCACGTAACACACGGAGCAGCAAGTGCGTTGTTTTCGAAAGTCAGTAGTTCGATTTACAACTTATGCGTGTTCATGCTACGGTGTTAATAAGTCCTAATTGTGTGTTTAGTGGCAGCCTCCCGCTGTCAAAACCTGAGCGAAAAAACAGTGGGGCGGGACAGTTGGGGTTATTTGGATGAACGCCCAAAGTGCAAACGATAGTTTCGAGCGAGTCGGTTTCCTTTTTCTGAGGATCACGACGTGATGCGCGTCCCTGACGGGTGCGTGTGCTTGCGCGTGCTTGGCACGTCGGATGTGCATGCGCACTTGCGCGGTTTCGACTATATGCGCAACGTCGAGGAAAAGGCCTGGGGCCTTACGCGATTGGCGACGCGTATCGCTCAGGCGCGCTCAGAGGCTCTGGCGTCTGTTCTGCTTGATAATGGAGACATTCTGCAAGGCACGCCTTTGGCGCAGGTATTCAGTGATACCTCCAATCAGACTCATCATCCTGTGATCGAAGCCATGGAGGCGATAGGCTATGATGCGATTGGCCTGGGCAACCATGAGTTCAACTATGGGATTGATCGCTTGGACGAGATCCTTTCCCAAACCAAGATCCCCGTTTTGTGCGCCAATGTTCTGAGCCGAAAAGGCAACGATGTTGCGGAGGACCAAAGTCTATACCCTGCAACACTTATGCTTGATCGGACGGTGACTGATCCGAACACTGGAACGCCCGTAAACCTCCGCGTTGGCGTGCTCAGCGTTGTCCCCACACAGATCATGAAATGGGACGGGGCGCATCTGAAAGATCGCGTCGAGACGCGTGATATGGTTCAAAGTGCGGCGCGTCATGCAGCTCAACTTCGGGCGGATGGTGCAGATATCGTCATTCTCTTAGCGCATACCGGCATAGATCCCAACTGTGTGGGGTCAGAGGCGGAAAATGCGGCGGTCGCTTTGGCACAGATCCCAAGTGTTGACGCCATGATTACGGGTCACACGCACCAGCTTTTCCCAAGTGCGGCGATCCTCGGACAAGGAATAGATGTGGCCGCGGGCACTGTGTCGGGAACGCCAACTGTCATGCCGGGGTATCGCGGTGCTTATTTGGGAATCATCGATCTGTTTTTGAGCCGCTCCGGCGATGCATGGCGGGTTGAGGAACACCGCAGTGTGGTTGATCGCGTCGAAGGAGCCGTCGAGGATCCGGAGCTCAAGCGCATCGTAGAGCCCGCGCACAAAGCGACCCTGGATTACATCTCCCGGCCCCTGGGAGAAACCTCCCGACCGATCCTCAGCTATCTCAGTCAGGTGCGTGACGTGTTATCGACGCGGCTCGTTGCCATGGCTCAGAAGACGACCATCGCAAGAATGCTGTCTAACACGGCCAGTGGGCACTTGCCGCTTTTGTCCGCTTCGGCACCTTTCCAAACCGGAGGGCGCGCCGGACCCTTTGCCTATGTCGATATTCCTCAAGGACCGCTTACCATGCGGGACGCCAACAGCCTCTGCCCGTATCCAAATATACTTTGCGCTGTTCTGGCAACCGGAGCAGAAATCCACGATTGGTTGGAGCGCTCTGCCTCTGCCTTCTGTCAGGTTCTTACTGGTCAGGGCGCACAGCCTCTCCTCAACCCTGCGTTCCCAGGGCATGCGATAGACACAATCTATGGGGTGACCTATCGCATCAATCTCACAACTCCTGCACTTTACGACGAAAACGGCGACCGGATCGCTCCCGCACATGCAACATCGCGCATTGTGGATCTGGCATACCGCGGTCGGCCCGTGAGGCCCGATGACCAGTTTGTCGTTGCTCTGAATGGGTACCGCGCCCATGGAGGTGGCCCTTACATGCCATTCCCACGTGATCGCATCCTCGTGCAAACAGGCTCCATCGCGTTGCAATCTTTATCGGATTTCTTCGCGTCTGAGGGGGTTGATAGCGTACCCGACGATCCAACTTGGAGTTTCGTGCCAGTCTTAGGCGCGACGGCCGTTTTTGAAACCGGCCCGGGCGTGTTGCGGTACAAAGGCGACCTTGATCGGCTGGGCATACAAAACTGTGGCGTGACCGATGCGGGTTTTGTTCGCCTTTGTGCGCCACTTGACCATGGCTCTTGCGAATCTGCAGCTTGAGGAATACTTCAGTAAGTGAGAGGTTGGCGCGGGCAGGCACCTCGCCAACCCGGTCAGATCCGGAAGGAAGCAGCCGTAACGAGACCCGCTTGGGTCGTTGTCCAGCCTCTCACCCGATACTTTGTTTTCGACCGCTAGTCTCACTTTATGAGACAATAGAGTTCGTGAGGGGCGCAATGCGTTCCCTTCGTGGTTTTGGCAAAGCTCTTTAGCCCGACCGCGCCCATCTTTGCTGAGCACGTGTCTCCACCGCGCCGGTTCGGACCGAGCGCAGGCGCTTCAGGGCCTCTTTCTGGCCTTCGCCCGAAGCAATCATCAATCTCAAGGCGGCCATCCCCGAGCGGCCCCGCCCGCCCTTGCAGTGGATCAATACGCGCCCGCCGCCGCGCAGCGCAGAGAGAGCTGTGTCCCGGATCACATCCCAATCAGTTTCTTGCAGCGCGTCGCCCACTCCGAAATCGGGCACTGGAAAAGAAAACCAACGTGTTCCGGAATGCTGCAGATCTATTGCCAGGGTGGTTACGCCTGCGTCCTGCAATTCCTGCGGCTCCGTCATAGAGACCACCATCGATGGCCTCCAGTCCTTGAGATGTGCCAAATCCTCGTCGTAGTGTCCGGTTACGCCGGGCATGGGTGCGATCCCCAAAATGCCACGACCAACCGTCACGGCGGCAATCACAAATCCACTTGTGTTTTGCGCCACCCCGTCCACTTGCGGCGTTCCATCATGCCCCGTCACAGCATCCTTCCTCGAAACCCGTGAGACCGATCGTTCCCGCTTTTGCGTTTCAGATCAAGAAATCCCCTGTCATACGGTGGACCATAGTGCAGGACCGCTCTAACCTGTGATCGGAACCACGCACAGGACACCCGCGCATGAATGACACCCCTCAGTCCGGCTATCAGGTTCTGGCCCGCAAATACCGGCCGGAAACTTTCGCTGATCTCGTGGGGCAGGACGCAATGGTGCGCACGCTCAAAAACGCGTTTGAAGCCGACCGGATTGCGCAGGCCTTTATCATGACAGGTATCCGCGGTACGGGCAAAACCACAACCGCGCGGATCATCGCCAAGGGCATGAACTGCATTGGACTCGATGGAACCGGCGGGCCGACCACAGAGCCTTGCGGGAATTGCGAGCATTGCACCGCGATCATGGAAGGTCGGCATGTAGACGTTCTGGAGATGGACGCTGCCAGCCGAACGGGCGTCAATGACATTCGAGAGATCATTGACAGCGTGGCCTATCGCGCGGCGTCCGCCCGTTACAAAATCTATATCATCGACGAAGTTCACATGCTTTCGACCAGCGCATTCAATGCGCTGTTAAAGACGCTGGAAGAGCCGCCTGCCCATGTGAAATTTATCTTTGCGACAACAGAGATCCGCAAAGTGCCGGTGACGGTGCTGAGCCGGTGCCAACGCTTTGACCTGCGCCGGATTGACCCTGAGGA
>CAKZYL010000257.1 GCA_937884705.1 uncultured Roseovarius sp.
TGGACGAACTCAAAGAGAGCGTCGATCTGAACACGCGCGTGACGGCTGAACTGGCTATCGCACTTGTTGCAATGTGGCAGCTCGAAGCCGTGCAAACCGTGGGTGATGGCACAGGCGGTGTCATCGACGCAGCCACCATCGCCGAAGAACAGAACTTTATGGAATTCACCATTCCTGACCTCGGCGACTGACAAACTTGGGGTAGAGATTTTGGACAATGAGAAAGAAATCATTGAGGAAGAGTTGGTTTACGGCGCGTTGCGTCGTGAACGGCTGTGGCAAAAGCTCGGGCTGGCCGGATTGACCTTTGGCCTGCTCGGCTGCCTGGGGGCTGTCATGGTTGCCGTCCTTGATGTGGACCCGCCTCCGGTGGTCGTGCCTTACGATCCTGAGACGGGATTTGCGTTGCCTGAAGTCTCTGTTGGCGCAAGCGCGATCACTGCCAATCAGGCTGTGATTGAGGCGGAAATCTTCCGCTATGTGACAGATCGAGAGGTCTATAACCAACTAGACAACGATGTGCGTATCAACAGTGTTTTGCTACGCTCGGACGGACGCGCGGAAGCCTCCGTGCGCCAACAATGGAACAGCGCGAACCCGGAATACCCTCCAACCGTCTATGGCAGCAATTCGACGCTGGATGTCGAAATCCTCAGCGTGAACTTGATTGGTGAAGACCGCGCGACCGTCCGGTTACGCAAGCGGCTCACCTCCATTCAAGGCGTTCAAGCTGGCCTGTTCACTGCGACCATGCTTTTCGAGTTTCGACCCGAAGAAGCCCGCACGATTGATCAGGTTTGGACGAACCCCTTTGGCTTCACTGTGATCGAATACTCGATCCGTTCAGACAGATTGGAGAATTAAGATGCGCCGAATTGGACTTGCATTTCTATGTCTGGTTATCACCGCTTCAACGGCATTTGCAGAGAACACGCCACGGCGTGGTCCAAATGACAGCCGTGTCCGCATTGCCACCTATGTCGATCAACAGGTCTATCGCCTGAACGTATCGCTCACCCATGTCACCACAGTGGAATTCGGCGAAGGCGAAACCATCCGCTCGATCTTGGCTGGTGACACGGAAGGCTTTGAACTCGACGGCGTGCCCGGTGGGCAGGCTTTCGCGATCAAGCCTTTGGCGCGTGGGGTCCACACCAACGTGACCGTCTACACCAACCGGCGAAGCTATTACTTCAACGTGCAGGAAGTATCTTCACCCACGTTCTATGTGGTCCAGTTTCGATATCCTGAGGAGGAACGCCGCCCGCAGAATGCAGTTGCCGCGCAGGCGCCGAACTATAATTACGGGGCTAGCTCACGCACCGAAATCACTCCTACGCGCGTGTGGGATGACGGAACATTCACCTACTTCCAATTTGCACGAAATGCGCCGGTTCCGGCCATCTTCCGTTACTCGAATGGTCGCGAGCGCACCGTAAACACCCAACAGACTGATCCCGGCATCATTCGCGTCTCTGGTGTCAATGCTCAATGGGTTCTTCGTCTCGGTGAAACGGTCGTCTGCATCCAATCTAATACTCTGACCGCAGGAGGCACATCATGAGCGATGATCCAAACCAAGCGGAGGTAAATGAACGCCTTGCACGCCTTGAAGCTGGTGGGGGCGGAAGCCCGGTCACAGCGCAGCGTCGTTCACCTCTCGTGGCACTCCTGGTTGTTGCATTGATCGGCCTCGCCGGAACTGTCTTTTTCCTGCTCAACCAACCGGAAGAGGAAATCGTCTTGCCTACGGCGACACCTGACGAATTCCAACCTGAAGGTGACGGCTTTGGCACAATCGAACCCTTCGTACCGCCTGAACCTGAAACGGTCATTGTTGAGGCTGACCCTGCCCCTGTAGAACCGAATGCCGATCTGCTTGCACAGATCGCGGCGCTGCAAGCGCAGATCGAAGCCATCCAGAACGCTCCCGAACCTGTCGTGGAAGAAGACACGGCGGCGGCTCAGGCGATGAATGCGCTATCGGAACAACTGGCGGCTCTGCAAGCCGCCTCAGAGGCCGCCCAAGAGCAATTCGCCGCCGAACTCGAAGCGAGGGACCGCGAGCTGCAACAGATGCGCATGGACCTCGATCTTGCGCGACTTGAGGCTCAGACCCCGGCCCCTGCCCCGGCTGGCCCGACAGAGGAAGAATTGCGCCTTCGGGAAGAGGAACGCTTGCGCCGTGAGGAAGAGGCGCGGCGGCTCGCCGAATTGCAGCAACGGGCAGAGCAAGAACGGGCTTTCCAAGAGCGTCGCATCCAGTCGCCGACAATTGCATTCGGCAGTTCAAGTGGTGGTCTCGGTGGCGATGGTGCCGAACTGGCCGAACGCACCTTTGGCGATGTCACTGACTTCGTGTTGAATGGTGCGCTGCCCTCGACTGTCACGCAATCCGAAGTCATTGCCAATCCTGGCAATACCGTCATTCAAGGTACGGTCATTCAAGCGGCTTTGGAAACAGCCATTTCCAGCGAGTTGGCGGGCCAGGTCCGCGCGATCACATCCGAAAACGTCTATAGCTTTGATGGTAGCCGCGTTTTAATCCCTGCTGGATCACGTCTCATCGGCCGATACCGTTCCGGCGTAGAAATCGCCCAGAGCCGCATCACTGTCGCTTGGGATCGGATCATCTTGCCGACCAACCAAACCGTGCAAATCAGCTCCTTCGGTGCGGATGAGCTTGGCAGATCGGGCACAACCGGTTTCGTGGACACCCGCTTTGCAGAGCGCTTCGGCTCCGCTGCCCTCATTTCGCTGATATCTGCTGCGCCAAGCATTGCGGCAAATCAGACAGAAGATGAGATTACAGAGGACGTCCTTGAAGATATTGGCGATGACTTGGCTGACGCCACAGACAGCGTGATCGGTGAATACCTGTCAATCGGGCCGGTGATCTATGTAGATCAGGGTGCGCGGATCACTGTTATGGTGGACCGGGATTTGGAGATTTTCTGAACCCATGTCCCTGAGCTACCTTCAAAACTCTATCGACAGTCTGGAAGACGCCAAGCGGGATGATGTGATTGAAATCTGCATCAACCCGGATGGCACATGCTGGGGCGAGTTTCAGGGCGACCATTTTATGTCGCGCCTGAAGCAAACTCTTTCGGAGGATCAGATTAAGGACCTGGGCAACCAGATCGCATCTGACGCCTCCACGCCTCTGTCAAAAGACCGGCCCATCGTCTCAGTTTCGATCATGTATCGCAACCGCCCGATCCGAGCGCAGGTCATCACACCGCCCGCTGTGAACCGAGGCATGTCGATCAGCCTACGTTTCTTTTCGAGCCTGCCCCTCGATTCAATCGAGTTGGGTTTTCTCTACGGGAAAGAACGCAAGCTTGAAGAGCTACGGCGGGACAAAAACCGCCAGCTTCGTGAGGTCGTCGCCAGCGGCGATATTGATGCCTCCATCCGGCACTGCGTGGAAAACAAGCTCAACATGATCGTCTCGGGCGGGACGTCCACCGGCAAAACCGTCGCTGCCCGTAAGATCCTTTCATATGTCTGCGACGAAGAAAGGATCCTCACCATCGAAGAGGCATCGGAACTGCTCCCCACGCAACCCAATGCCGTCACGCTGATTTCAAACCGGGATGCGCCTCACCAAACGGCGGATATCTTGCTAACCGCCACCCTACGAATGCGGCCTGATCGCATCATCCTGGGCGAGGTGCGTGGCAAAGAGGCCATGACCTTCCTTGAAGCCATCAACACCGGCCACGGCGGCTCGATGACAACGCTGCACGCTGAAACGCCCCAACTGGCGGTCCAGCGCTTAGCTATCGCAGCACTAAAGACCGAAGTGCCAATACCTTACCGAGATATGATAGACTATATCGAAAGCTCTATCGACGTGATCATCCAAGCAGGCCGCGAAGACGGAAAGCGTGGGATCACGGAATTTTACTTGCCCGGAACAGAACTAGGAAAGGAGGCAGAAACATGAGCAACGGAAAGAGCTACATGCCGAAAGTCTTGACGTTCACCGCTGGCAAAAAATTCAGCGCGCAGGACATGGAAGATGAGCTTGCCAAGTTCGCACTGAATGGCTGGAAGATCGTTTCCATGACCCATTTTCAGTACAAAGAACCCACCTATACTGTGCTCCTGCAATACGAATTTAGTGAAGAGGAAATGCAGAAACAGACGGAGAAACGAGCATGAATCAACTGACGATTAGTCTCCTTCTTTCCCTGACAGTGATGCCCTTAACTGCATCCGCTCAAGGGTTAGTACCAACGATGGAACGCGAATTTGAATTCTGTGAAGATCGCCCTTTGGAACCAGACTGGATGCAGAACCTAACTCCTCGTGAGGCATCAAAGGGTATGCTCATTCAGATGATTTATCGCTTCCAAAGCGTCGAACAGGTCACGGCTGCCGATAACTGTTCATGTGCCACCCGTTTCCCGACATGGGATGATGCTGTCCAGCGGTATAACGATATTTACCTTGGCGCTGATGAAAATGACCATCGGGAAGCCATTGGGACATTTCGTGCCCAGTATAACGCACTGCGACCATCAGCTCGTGCGATCTGTGAAGTCGTCGGCCATTGGTAGGTGAGGGACACAAATGAGTGCTACAACGTATATTGTCGAAACGGCACAGGGTTTTCTCGATGATGCCGCTGAAACTCAGTTCGGAGCAGTTGCAGCCACGGTAGGAACGGTAACGACACTTGGCGTTACCCTTGTCCTCATTCTGGTGGCAATCAACATGATGTTTCAATATCGGGCCATGGACGGCAGAACCGCTTTCTGGCTGGTAATAAAGATCGGTTTAATAGGCATATTTGCGCAGAACTGGACGCAGTTTAATTCGTTCACAACCGCCGTCCTCAACGGTATCGACAGTATTGCAGGTTCGCTGATCGCTTCCGTAGGCGGAGGAACTCCGGGCCCTTCTGGCACCTACGCTGAAGAATTTGACGAAATGCTTGGGGCGATGGGTGAATATCTCAATGCGGCAGGAGAGGAACTTAACTGGATGGCTGGAGCCATGCTGTCAATTCTCGGCGTTGTAATCCTAGCTATACTTGGTGGTATCGCTGCTTTCCTGGTCATCTTTGCAAAAATCGTGATTGCGCTACTTCTTGGATTAGCACCAATCATGATCTTCCTGACCCTTTTCGATGTCACGAAGGACTATTTTGCGAGATGGCTGACAGCACTTATTTCCTTTGGGATGTATCCGATCATTCTGGCAGGTGTTTTCTCCATCATCATTGGCGTATCTCGTTCTTTGCTCTTTGAACTCGGCGACCCTACCGCTGCACCAAACATCGGTGCACTTATACCTTTCTTCATGATGGTCATGATGGCAAAGGGCTTCATTCTGGCAACACCGTTTATCGTTCGTGCGATATCTGGGAACATCATGATGCCAGCAATGAGCGCAGGGATTGGCGGCGGATACGCATTTGGTAGGGCGGCGTTTGGCGCAGAACAAGCGCGTAACCGTTATCTCATGGGCAATGCAACAGGTGCCGAGTATGCGGGTCTACGGACAAGGTCAATGATGGGCTTAGGGACAATGCCCGAACGCCGACAGAATGCACCTCAGCAACCAGTCCCCGCCAATAACCAACCACAACCCAACCCGAACGCCGGTCAGGCCCCGAACTATCAGGCACAGATGGATCGCAATAAGCGTCTAGGTCGATAGCCTGACAATCAACATTAGACGGCCCGCCACGCGGGCCGTCTATGCCTATGGAGCCGCAACCCATGCACCAGATCGTCGTTGATCAAAACCTTATAATGCTCGATGGAAAGCCCTTAGCCCTCGTAACACGATCCGGCTTGGCTCAGTGGGAACAGGATGGCATCAACTTCACGAGCCGCTATGATCAGATCATTGACGAAGGCGACTACTATGGAAAATTTCGCTGCCTTTATGAAAGGGAGGGAACGCCCGAAATCTTTGTGTTAGTTGAATCGCCTTCCTCTCCCGAAGGTTTCAGCGTGATCCTAGTCGATCACCCGCCTCGAACACTGCACTAGTCCGCCCTGCCCTACTCACGAACGCCTCCTTCACCATCGGAATCAATGTCGCGTTCCTCATTGAACTCACGCCGCTCTCGCAAGTCATCTTCGGTCATCCGACCAAGCGAAGGGCGTTGATCGTTCATGCTTTGACGGCGCTGCCTTCATCGCGATACCCCAACTTCTCGGTGCCCTGGGCCGTCACACGCTCCCATTCACCGTCTTCGCCCCGCTGGATAAGCGCGTGACCATTCTCAAGGTCTTTTGCAAACTGACGCTCTTGCTCTGCCGCGAAAGGCGGGATCGGATTGAACTGGCCGTCCGTTTCCTCAACGGCTGGCATACTGTCTTTCAACTGCTCCAGCCCGTCGATTGTCCCGCTCAACTCTGCAACATCAGCCTCGGTCGGCGCTGCAAGGCTCATCTCGGCCTGCGTGGCGAGGTCCATTTCGATCTGACGTTGCTGATCGGCATCCACGGCCATCACCGTCTTGGCACGTTTTCGCATCGGCGTGCGGATCGTGGGCCTGCTCGTGTCTTCAAGCGCCGCCCGCTGGATGGACTCGCGCTTTGGTGCAACACGATCCACCGGCTCAATCGGCAACTTGCCCTGCTCGGGCGGTTGTGTCGGCGTCGCCGCTGGAGATGTGGCCGGCGCAACCTTTGTAGGTTTTGCTTCTGGCTCGGGTGCCGGCATTTCAACCGCGGCCTCGACTTTCGCATCTTCCTGCTCGGCTTCTTCCTCAACCGCACCAACCGAAGTGGAAACCTTCTTCTCTGGGAAAGGAAGATCCCCGGTCTGCGCCGCGTGGATGCCCTTGAAATAGGGATCGTCGAAATACTCGATGCGTTTTGCTCGGATGGGCATTTGCGCGTCGATCACCATAACGATTTCTTCAAGCGGCAAGCGCCTGGCTTCGTCCTCCGGAAGCAATGAAACTTCCTCCGTCCTCACCGACTGGCTGCGACCTTCAAACGGGTTCTTGCCGATCGCACGTGACCGAGTGACCACCTTCTTAGTCGTCTTGCCGACCGCCTTGCTCAATTCCTCAACTGTCTTCTCGTCTGAAGGCGTGAGGTAGAGTTTCACCCCGGCGTTCCCTTGCAAGGCGCGTCTGGTGTTCTCCCCATAAATTTCGTCAAGCGCCGGGATCGTCTGGGTGACGATTGCGAGGTGCCCGCGATATGCACGTAGGGTCTCGATGCTCTTTGTGACGATGGGCATTTTCCCAAGGCGATTGAACTCATCGAGCATAATCATCACCGGCCATGGCTCGTCCCGCCCTGGCTCTTTGTCCTGCATCGACGCCAGAAGATCAGAAAAGAACAGTCGGATCAGCGGTGCCATTGGTTCAACCATGAGCGGCTGCACGATCAGATAGACACTGAATGGCTCCTTACGGATTTTCCGAAAATCGAAGTCTGACACCTGCGTCGCCGCGTCGATGGCCGGGTTTTGCCACTGGTCCAAACCCGATGTCATCAAGAGGGACACATAGGATGTCAGCGTTTCGTTGTTGGTCGATGCCAGCCGCGTGAAAATCAGCTTTGCGGCCTCGTTCTGAACTTCCACACCACGCGCCATGTATTCCTTCTGCTTGTTCCCGCCCGATGCCGCGATGCGGTAGATTTCGCCAAGCGTCGGCTTGCCGCGCTGGAAAGCCAGCAGACCAGCGGCAACGAACAGGTCGATACCACCTTTCAAGAGCCCCTGAACACGCTCATTCTCATTCTGCAAAAAGAGCGAGGCGAGTAGCTGCAACTCCATCTGTTGCTGTGCCGCGTCCTTCAGCTCGCAGATGCGCAACAGAGGATTGTAGCGATGTGTCCTACGGTCCTCGAAGTCGGTAGGCGCGAAGCGGAAAATCTTGTCGCCCTTCCTGCGCCGATGCCGCGCCGTTGCCTTGAAGTTCTCGCCCTTCACGTCCAGCACAACGGCAGAACCTTCCCATGCGAGAAGGTTCGGGATCACGAAACCCGTGGTCTTACCTCGGCCCGTGGGCGCAACGATCAGAGCGTGCGGGAACTTCTTGGCCACAAGGTATTTGCCCTTGCGCTTCGGCTTCGACATCTTGCCGAGGATAAAGCCTGTGCCCGGCTTGCCGTAGAAACCGTTCTTCGACAGCTCGCCGCTTTTCTGCCAATGCGTAAGGCCGAACTTCGTCAGGGCCGATCCCGACACAGCAATGCTCATCAAAAGGCCAGCGATGCCAAACCCGGCCATGATCAGGTTCACAAGGCGGAAGTCGTCAGGCCGATAGTCCTTCAAATAGAAATAATTCTCGGCCAGATAGAAAAAGTCGATATCTGCCTGAAAACCCAAATCCTTGAAGGTCAGAACGGCCGATGACACGACGTAGCCAATGGCGATAGCCACCAACGTGAGAAGAAACACTCCAAATGCGATGCGACCCTTACCCATGGACTGGCCCTCCTTCGCGCTCAGAGTCGACCAACCGGTCCTTCTGCAATTCGTATTGCTCTTCCGCAATCTCCTGTACGACCTCTCGATAGGCTTCCGAATTCGCCGTTGCAGCGTCTGATTGAAGATAGGCTTTCGCCGCGTAGAGCCTATCTAGCCTGTCGTCAGACACATTCTCCAAGGCGTCGCTGTCACCGTCACGCAAGCGCTCGATCTGCTCGTCATCAAGCTCTTGCTCGATCTGCTCACGGTAGCTGAGACGCTGTTCGTCCGTTGCCAACGACGGCGACACATCGTCAGACCTCTCATGTTCAACCACGCGCCAGATTTCATCGTTTTCGATGCGCGTATCCGCGAACTCACGGATCGCCTCTCTATCCCTTGCCTCACTCGCGACTTCATACGTCCGGCCAAGGCCACGGGCCAAATGGTCCGGCATGTCGGGGTAGCGGGCACGGAAGTCATCAGCGACGGCTGTTGAAACGTCTCCACGGTTGTCACGATCAGCCATAACCCTGTCCACTTCGCGGCTGATCTGATCGACACGCTCGCGGTCCTCGATCTTCGCGCCAAACGGAACGTCGGAATATGGAAGAACTCGTTCCGCTGCCAGCTCCGGTCTTTGACTGAGGTATTCCTCACGCTCTTGCAGAATGCGGGCGCGTGAGGTTTGCTCGATGGTTCCGCTCGCAGCCATAGCTTCGGCCCGCTCATACCGTTGATCGAAACTCTGCGTGTCGGCGTTCTCGGACATGATTTCGTCACGCACCCGCGAACTCATCCGATCCAAGCTGGTTTGATCAATCTCCATCGCTCGCAAGTCACGCTCCGCCGTGACGCCACCCTGAACACGGGTCATGTCTGCATCGAACCGCTCCAACCGGTCGGTCTCAAACCGATCAGCCATTGCACGTTCACCCTCTGGGTCATTCGTTTGCCAGTCTTGGAATTCACGGGTGTCCTCACGAACCAACCCGTCACGCATCTGGATGCCATAGCGATCCGCTGTGTCACGCAACAACACATCCGCGCGCTGCGTCTCATCGGCAGTAAGCTGGCCGCTCTGTCGGGCGGCGGATAATGCGGAAAACTCGGTCGCAAGGGCCACGCGACGTTGAACACTTCCCCATTGGGCTTCAAGCCGGTCGCGCTCGATCACAAGTTGCTCAAACCGATCATCGCCATAAGTCCGATCATCGTCGTTTGCGCCTTCCCGAACATTCGTCACAATCCCAGACACCAGCTCGCGACGCTCTGCGGCTGATATCCCATCGGCCTCCGCCTGCACGATCCCATTGCCCAGATTGTCAGCTTCAAACGCCTGCTCACGGGTTGTCGAGGTTTCAGCAGCCTCAATCTCTGCCTCCCGCAACTCTTGCTCGTTGTTCAAACGGAAGCTGGTCTCGTAGGTGTCACCCAGGCCTCGGGCGACGTGATCCGGCATGTCGGGGTAGCGGTCCTTGAAATCAGACGCGACGGCTTCGGAGATCGACTGATTGGCAGGCGCACGATCAAGAATGACCTCGATCTCCCGATCAAGCCTATCTGCAAGCTGCTGATCGGTGATCTGCCCCCTGCCCTCTTCGTCGGTGCGATACACAGCATCCGGGCCAGACAGGATTTCCGGCCGCGCTTCGAGATAGACTCGCTGCTCTGCCTCGATCCGGTCGAACGCGCGGTTTTCAATCTCGACGGCACGAACCTCAAGCTTTGCCTCGTTGACCCCCTGCCCTCGCAACTCCTGCCGGATCGCACGCGTCGTCTCGTCAAACTGCTCTTGATCGAAGTGGAAACGAATTTCCCGCGCTTCCTCAATCACGCCGTCATCACGCAGCACCTCTGCACGCTCTAGCGTCACGCCCAATTCAACATGCACTTGGTTCAACCGCTCGCGTGCCGCTTCGAGGTCATCTTTACGCTCAAGGTTCAACCCCTGAGCCTGTGCAACCTTGGCAAGATCATCTGCTACCCACTGCTGCTCAAGTGCAGCGTTTGGTGCGCCTGTTTCGATCCGGTTCACGACGGTTTCAGCTTTGATCCCCGTGCCGCGCAGCGCATTGTCGATCTGTGCCCGCGTAGTTCCATCATTTAATCGGCCTGTAAGCTCGCTGTTAATATTCAACTCCGAATAAATGCCGCCATCGGACGGCCTCTGTTCAAGTGTTGCAGACCGAAGGCCAAGAGGCTGCATTCGTCGCACACCCCCCTGAAGCTGGTTCAAGTCGCGCTGCTTTTGTGCCCGCTGATTTTCTGGCAAGCCAGCGATCCGCGCCTGAACTTCTTCAACCGTATCAGCATAGCGGCTTTTCAGTTCATCAAAGTCTTCAACAACTCCCATGTACACATCTCCATCTTGTTCGACTTGTGATCCCTTACCCAAAAGCTCGGCGGCTCTTTGGAGGGCTTGAGCAATTTCTTCTCGACTGTCTTGAGACGCCTCGGCGGCAAGCGAGTGATAGACCATCCTGGTGCTTGCAATCTCAGCGAGGGTACGGGCCAAATCCTTGCCGACACGCTCGCGCGGAGCCAACTCACGGATGATACCTTTTGCGGCATCCTCTTTGACCGCGTAGACTTCTCTCGTTCGGGGTGCGTAATGCACCACGCCACGATCTATTCGACGTGTTGCCTCTAGCTTGACGCCATACTTTTCGGCCTCTTCCACCATTGCGAGGCGAAAATCGTCGTAGTTAAAGCGGTGATCCCGGCCCAAGTAGAAAAACTCTCCCTCTTGGGAACGTCTATTAAGGACGATGTGAGCGTGAGGGTGATCCCGGTCCTTATGGACTGCGATTACGTAGTCAAAGTGACCCTCATCGGTTTCAAAGAACCGCTCGCAAACATCCGAAGCGATATCGCGGACGTCTTCAGACCTAGTGCCTTTTGGAAAAGACATGAGCATGTGCGTTGTGTTGCCCATTTTGGGGCGGAAACCGCTATCCCACCGTTCTGCAAACCGATCCGTGAGTTTCTTGATGTCCTTCTCATCGAACTTGGTCTTCCCATCAAACGTGCCCCGACTGTCCACGAAGTGAGAAAGCTTATTGTCACGCGTAATGTAGGAAAGCTGATTACTGAGTTGGCCCTTTGTGTGGGTGCCGCCATTCTTGATCGCCTTGAACACCGCAGCTCGATGGCCCCGTGCAGCACGATAGAGCTGGCCCGCTTTCTTGCTGTTCAATCCCTGCATGGAACCGCGAACACGGTCCCAGCCCTCGCGGAAAACCTCACCGGTAACGGCCTCGACTGCGCTATTCCGTTCCAAGGGCAAACTCCCTCAAGACTTCATCAACAATCACCGCCATTACAGAGTTTCGACGTCTGACCAATAGGTCGATCTCATCACCCATCTCCAGAATCGTGCCCGCTAGCGCGCGGATTTCCTCATACTGCCGGTTCGACCAAGGCGGAGGCATCCCTCTTTTCTTCGCCTCATTCATTCGGCGGGCAATCTGCGTGATGTTGTTGCCAACGCGATTAAGCGCTGCACGGAAACTCGAAAGCTCGCTGGAGAGATGTTTATCTGGCACGAAGATGCCGTTTGTCGCTTGCATCAAGGCCCGCAAACCGTCTGCACGGCTATCGAAACCATGCTTTGCAAGCTCGGCGTCGAACGCTTTCATTTCATCTGGGGTCACAGTGACGCTTGCCGCAGAGGTTCGAATGCCCGTGTCACGGCGTCGGTCTTTTTCTCGTTTGATGGTGTAGTCGATTGTTCGCCTAGTCACACCAAACCGCTGTGCAAGCTGCTGCTTTCCTACGCCTTTTGCCGCTTCACGGACAATCACGAGGCGTTCAGACTGAGTGAGGATGCGACCTTTGGGCATTAGAACAAAGAACCCCTATTTCCTGCCATCATCATAACTGATGTAGTTACAATAATGCTGTTGTTGTGACAATGCCTTATTATTGTAAAGAAGTCAGTTATTCCGTTTCTCGCCGAGTTTCCCCGAAACGAGGCTGTCGAGCGGAACGCGAGACCGGCCCAAAACCGAAGGTGGCGGCCCAAAGCACACAAACCGGCCCTCAAGGGGCCTCGCTTGCTTTCCGCACCCTTACCCCTCAAAATGGCCGCATGGCGTCTTCTCGCCCCTCTCCGCCGCGCTGTGGACACTTCTCGGCCTCCCCGACCCCAGCATTATCGCGGGTCAGGCTCATAACGTGCTATTCGACGGTGCAACACTGCACACTGCACCCTGAACACCGCGCACTGTACCTGATACCTCCGTCCACGCACACTAAGCCGCGTACAACGGTCATAATGCCTGAAACACTTAGCAGCGGTCCTATTACACTGAACCGCCTACCTTAAACACTATTCCGCTTGCACTGCTCCTTCCGCACTGTACCTCTGACACTGTACCGCGTTCACTGGCCAGCGCACCACGTACCACCGACACTGCGCCTTAGTCACTGAACACTTGACACTGCGCCGCGTTCCACCGACAACTAACACTACACAACCAACACTGAGGTAAAGCAGATGGCAAATGACAACATGAAAGTCGTCACCGTCATGTCCCGAAAGGGCGGCGCGGGAAAAACAACGCTGGTGCGTGCGCTTGCCAGCGCCGCAATGCGTGACGGAAAGCGCTGCATCATCTTTGACACCGACCCTCAACAAGGGATGCTGAATTGGGCCAACGCAGTCGGCATTAATGACCCGCTGTTGAAGGTCGAACATCTGGAATTCTCCGACGAACTCGGAACGAAAACAGATGAAGCCTATGACGCTGGCGACATAGATTACATATTTGTCGATAGCATGGGCGCGGCGGGGGCTTGGGCAGACGATCTTGCAGCCGCAAGCGACGTCATCATCCTTCCCATGAAACTAAGCATGGACGACTGGAAAAGCACAAATGATACCTATGACTGGTACAAGGGCCTAGCCGAACGGGCCGAAGACCCCGAAGCCCTACCGGGTCTCCATGTTGTCTTGTCTGACGTGCCAGCAAAACAAAGCAAAACGGAACTCGAATTTGAAGACGACGCCTTCGAGGCTTTCCCGGTCGTTTCTCATTTTTTCATGTCACGCAAACAGCACCGCGAAGCCTCGAAAGAGGGCCTGCTACACACGATTGCCCAAGCCAAACGCAACGGCGTCAACCCGCTTGGCCGCGTCCATGCTAAACACTTCGATGAAGCTCTCGATGAAGCTGCCGCGATCCTCAAAGAAGTGACAGAGGCCGCGTGATGCCAAGGAAACAGCGCACAGCCATCAAAGGCTCGGACCCGAAGTATCACTCAAACTTACCTCGCAAATCGGATCAAGCGACACCCGAAGGGGCGGCGGCTGCTACCCCACAGGAACAACCGGCACCAACGCCCATTGAGAGCGCCAAACCAAAGCAGAAACCAGCCGCCGAAAAGCCAATCACCCCCAAGGTGGCACCAGCCCCTAAAGCACGGCCCAAACCGACGCCAAAACCACCCGCAACCAACGGCGAGACGCGCGAAGTGCATCTAACAGCCGCCATTACACGAAAGCACGGCGCAGCAATTGACGCCCTCGCCGCCAAAGGCATCGACCGCAAAGTACCTGTCCGCCTTGCTGGTCGCAAAGCGGTGCAGCTCTTTGAACCTAAGCGCGAATTCATCGAAAAAGCGGAAGCGGATCGCTTGCCGATCCGCGACGGCTATCAGACGACCAAGCGCATCAACGTCGATCTGATCGACCATCTGCGCACCGAAAACGATCCTTACGGCCTATCGTCCGATACCGCCATGCTGCGCGGGCAGTTCGAACCGTTGTTCTGGAAATGCCTAGACGACGTTCTTCAAGAGTTGTCGCAGAAATAGCAGAGAAATACCGCGTGAAACGCGGCATTGCATAGAACAAGAGACAACACGCCCTCCGCTTCGCTCTAGGCGCGTCGGCACATATCTTTTCCTCGATCCGCCTGCCATCCGGCCCCGGTTCTCAACAGGGGTTGTGATGTCGCGCAAGCGCGCCAGCCTTCGGGCAGAAAATCGGCTCCCCCACGCGATGCGCGGTCCCCCCAATTTTCAGCCCTACGGCCCCCTGTCTTCGAACCGTTTCCGGACGCAGGACGGGCTGCGCCCTCTCTGCTCTGTCCAGTCGAATGGCATGGGCCATTCGGCTGGTCAGTTCAGCCGAGGCTTCGCCACTGGCGGAAGGGGGCGCAAATCCCAACCGCATCGCAAAAGGATTTGAACATGGCGCGCAAATAGAAGATTGAAGGAAAAGCCGTCGCACGCATTCTCGATGCCCAAACACGGGATATCGTAGGATATCTCTATGAATGGAACACCGGGGCGCGAACACCAAAATGGAATGACGATATCGTGCGAGAGGACGTGGTGTACGATTATGCCTGATCTGTTCTCAATGAAGAGCGAGGATGACAGCGTTGACCTCGGCGTCGTCTACTCACCCTCTCCGGAAACGCTGCGCGTTTTCGGAGCGGCATACATGCTGGACAAGGAAACCTCCGGCACATTGAAGATCCTCGACCCGCAGGGCGCGGCCTATGCAACCTTCGATGTCTGGCAAAGCAAGTGGATTCTCGCTGCTGAAATGGAAGCGTGATCTTCCACCTTCGCCCGAAAAATGATAGGCTGGCTCCTAAAGGAAGTCAGCCTATGCGTCAAAAAAATCGCCTGTTTTCATTGCTGTTCACAGCCCTTACCGCGTCTCCCGCTCTGGCTTGGGACCACGATTTTACGCGCGGTCTCGACCTGTATTCGACCACCGATAACGGGGCAACAATCCGTCTCGTCTGTGATCCCAACCGCGTCTATGGTGGGACCGAAAGCATGGTCTTGATCGTGTTTGGCGGCAACTCAGACCTGAACACCACCGCGACCCTGACTTTCGCGGACGGTCAAACTGTCACTGCTACCATGGTTCACGGCAGGCTCTCAAAACGCGACCTTGCGGAAAACATCTGGCAACCGCTCTTGGACGGCCTGCGCAACACTGAAACCGTAGAGCTGACCGTGGGCACGGCCACGGTGACGATGAACCTGGGCGATGCGCCCGCCTTCACCTGCATCTGAAAAGCAAAGCCCCCACTTCCATGATGGAAAGCAGGGGCTCCGGCCGACACCGGCCAACAGGGAGTTTCTTCACTCTAACAGCATGACGGCGTTTTTCATGATGAATTCACGCCGCCATGATGGGGCAGGGGCCTAAGCGGCCTCTGCAATCTCTCCGGCTTTTTCCATCAGATAGTCAGCGGATCGCTGCGCCGCTGCCGCCGCTTTGACAATCGCGCGCTTATCGTCGCGCATCACCTTCAACCACGACTGAACATATGCCGCGCTATCCTCGATGTGACCGGGCTGAAAACCAAGTTGCGCCCCCATCATCGCCGATGAAATCTCGGCAACAAGTTCTTCCATCGCATAAACGGCGTTGCCAAACTTCGACCCCGCCTTTTCCTTCGTCCGGTCGCACCGGCGCTTGTGGCCTGTCGCGTGGGATAGCTCATGAAACAAGGTCGAATAGAACAACTCTGCCGCCTTGAATTTCGACACTTCCGGCATGTGGACATGATCTTTCGACGGGATGTAGCACGCGCGGTCCCCGCCTTCTTCGTATCCCACGCCCATATTCTCGATCATCTTTGCCGCGATGTGCGAAAGTTGCTCGATGGGCCGCGTTGCCAACGGCGCGGCTTCGTCTGGTGTCGGAAACTGATCTTCTAGCCCGTCGATCTGCTGCCCATTGAACACACGATAGGCTTTCAGATAGCCGCGCATCTTGGCCTCTGTTGCCCCCTCTGGTGCTTCTTCCTTCGCCTCGAATGTCCCGTATTTCACGACAAGCGACGACTTCTCACCCTTACGGACCATCCCGCTCAAATCCTTCGCCTGTTTGAAGGTCATCCACACCGGATTCCGATAGCCCTGCGACCACGATTTCAAGCTCAACAGCACATGATTGATCCCGCGATAGCTGCCACCTGTCACCCGCAAGGGCAGGGCGGCGGCATTCGTCTGCCACGGACATTCCCACGGCTTCACACCCTGTTCCAGCGCCTCAATAATCTGGTTTGTGACCTCTTCATAAACATCAAATTTCGACATGACGGTTCTCCTTTGTGGTGTCGCTTGGGGTCGTTGCCCCTGATTGGCTGGTTTGAAGCCAACCGCTGACAGCGGCTGTGCTTGCAAACCTGCTCACGGCGAGTGCGGAGGGGGGCGAGACAGGCGCGAAAACGGGTAGGGGGATCACCCGGCAACGCAGCGCGGCCAAAGGCCGTGACCGTTGTTGGGGAGGCCCGTTTTCGCGCTTGTCCGAGGGGGGAGGCTGCGCCTCCACCCTGAACGTCCCGCAGTGGCGTTCGGCTTGCCCGAACCCCAAGGGACCAGAATCGCCGTGATCGCAGATCAAATTAGCCTCTGGATCGCCGATGTTTGTTCGCTATATGTTCTTATCTCATGGGCGCGAAGAATCCGACGAAGACAGACCTTCTTGAACACAACTTTCCGATCCGCCTTCGCGTGTCGGCTCCCCACGCGCACGGTGATCCCATAGAACCGGCGATGCGTCGCGTTCTCGGGCGGCAAGCCTACGGCTATATCCCTGGGACACTTTACCTCACGGCTCTATCGCACGCCTCTGGCTTCATCTGCGCCTGTCCGAGCGCAAGCTTACAGGGACAATGGCCACTACGTGTCACACTCGCATTCGAGAACACGCAAGAAATGCTCGTGCGCGATGCCCTCAAGCCGATTGTCGGGGATGCGGGCTACAGGATGGAACGAGCAGGGCAGTATCGCGCTGATCGACCAGGTTGGTATCTGGAAATGCGATGCGTCTGGGACGCGGTTCAATTCATGCGAATGCCCCATCCCGCTATCATTGTTGCCGCGAACTGGCGCGGTCGAAACGGATAAGACATTATTGCGAATTGCAGACGTGAGAAGGGGGCTGTCTGCCCCCGCGCCCTACGGGCGCTCCCCCGAGGATATTTTTGGCAAGATGAAAAGGAAATTTGAGGATGAGTGAAGATTACCAGAACCCGAATGATGTGGCTTTAGCCATCATCATGACGGTGCGAGACATTGAAGGTCCGGACGTGAAAGGGGTCGGGCCGGATATTGACAAGCTCAAGGCACACGAATTCATGGCGGGCCTCGAAGACTCGCAGATATTGGCCGGGGCACAACAAGCTGAAAGGCTCGGCTGGATCAGGCTGCAAGCCGCACTTGGCAAGCCCATCATCGGCGTGACGATCTTAGAGGCGGGGCAAGCCTACCTCGATGACATGGCGGTCTAGCATCAACGCCAGAAGCCTAGCGACTGGTGCTGACGCATCTCAACGATGAAGGCCGCGGCGAGGGTGAAACCAAAGATGATCACGGATGTCATGGGGCAGCTCCAAAGGTTTGCGTGACAATCCGGCGGAATATGCGAATGCGCTTGCCGGGATTGGGACCAAACCTGGGCGCTTAGGTCGAATTGTCAGGATCAGCTCAAGCGCTGGTGCAAAAGCGTGATCACGGGCGAACTGCGCCGTGATATACCAGACCAATGAGGAACCCGCTTCAATCTTTGCTTGAACTTCGCCAGCGGGTGATCGCTCAAAAAAAAGCGCATGAAGACTGGCAGGGGCGTGTTGTTGAACCAATCCTAGCCAGCGGCCACGATCAACTGCTGACAGAAGTGTATCGACACCGCACCCGCGCGGTTCTTATGTCGTTGCTGATTGGCTGTTTCGTGGTCGTTGCCATGGTGGCGTATGTGATTTGGGACATTTCATGGCTCACAAGTCAGGCGTTCTACATGGTACTAGGCGTGTGTGCCGTTGGCATTTTTTGGACGGTGCGTGAAACGATGCACCATGTCAGATCGCACTTGGAAAAAATGCGGCAATGGCTCGATCAGAATGAAGCGTTCTACCGTCGCTAAGCAGGGTTTTTGATGTCTAGGGCAACCTCATTGACCATGACGGCTACAAGCTGTTTGCGGTCTTTGATACGCCATCGAACCGCGCTAGCGACCCCCTGAAAGTCGTCTATATGAATTTCGTCCCCAACCCTTGGCAATGCCCCGAGAATGTCGAGGCTGGTTTCGTGGATCAACTCGTAGTCATCATCTCTCGGCGTGTAGAAGTTCACAAGCATTGCGAATGCCTCTTTGATAGAAGGGGAGGGGCTTTCGCCCTCGGGGCGGCGCGCGGCACCCGAACGTGTTTTGAGCAATAGACCCTTGTGGCAGGGACATATCAGTTGTTAGGCCCTCGACTTCCAATAGATGCAATAGCCGGTCGGCACATTCGTGCCGGAACCAAGAAAGATCAGATCATGGTGTCCAGGTATTGTGAGCGTTAAGACGGCATCAGAAGTAAGGTGCCGAACAGGCACATCATCGCACCTGAAACGCGCTGAAATACCGGGATCTTGTCCGCAGCAAATGTTGAGGCAACGCTGCCGCCAAGGGCATATGCGAAGATCGCGATGGCTTCCATGATGAGAAAGGCCGCCCCAAGCATCGCGTAGCTTTGCCAGTAGGCGTCTATGATGACGAACTGTGGGAAGAACGCAGCGAAGGTCAAGATCGCTTTGGGGTTACTGATCGCCAACAAGGCCTCAGTCCTGAAAGCATTTTTCATTGATACAGACTTATCCAGAAACTCTTCCGATTTCAGCGTTTTTGCACTTCGCCAAAGCGAGATGCCGAGCCATATGAGGTAGGCAGCGCCGATAAATTTGGCGATGCCGTAGACGACTTCGGATGCGGTCAGCAGAAGGCCCAGACCCAAAGCGCTCGCTGCGATCATAGGAACAAAGACGATCAATCTGGCGATTGCGGCTTTTTGTGCGAAAGGAACGCCAGATTTTGCGCCATGCGTCATCGCCAACAGGTTGCTCGGCCCACAGGCCATATTGAGGGCAAAGCACGCAGGCAGAAAGATGATCCAATCAATCATTTTGAGCAACTGACCCTAGTCCCCCAACGCGGCAATCAGGGTATCGGCAATGAGATCGCATTCGGCCAGTGTTAGGCGAGCTGGGAGGCGTAGATCACACGCACGCATCAACATCGCGCGGGTCTGCGGCAGCTCTGGCACATCGTCCAAGAAGCCCCAATTCCAGTAGGCGCGCGAATTGTTCTTTGACCTGCCAAAGACCTGAATGTGCAAACCATGTCGCTTGGCGTCATCGATAAAGGCATCCACCTCGTCATCTGAAAGGTGGGGCAGGTTGAACTGCAATGAATCTGGTGCGCGCAACTCTGCCGGATAGGCGGCGGGTACTTGCACAGAGTTGATCGCACTCAACCTGTTGGCGACATGATCATGGTTGCGACGGCCATCAAGCACCCGCCTATCCAGATGCTCCAACTGTGCCCGGATCAGAACTCCGGACAGTGTATTCAGGCGCAAACCAAACATGGGCATGTTCGTTTGGACTTTGGCCATGACATCCGCCGGGATATCGTGATGCTGCCACTTATCCTCGTAAGAGCCGTGCATCATGATTGCACGTGCCATCAGATCCGGGTCGTCGGTGACCATGATCCCGCCCTCACCAGAATTCAGAAGTTTGTAGGACTGGAAGGAAAAACAGCCCATTTTTCCGAGGGTCCCAATCTTTCGGCCATCCCAAGTGGTCCCTAGGGAATGGGCAGCATCCTCTATGACAGGTACATCGGCTGCGTCACATGCGGCCATGATGGCATCCATTTCCGATGTGTGGCCCCGCATATGGCTAATCAGTACGGCATCAACCTCGGGCAGCTTCCGCCGAAAGTCGTCCAAGTCTATTCGATAGTTCGAACCGCATTCACACAACACAGGCACACAATCTGCATGGACCACGGCCGACGGCACAGCAACGAAGGTAAAGGCTGGGATCAGCACCTTTGCGCCAGGCCGCAAGTCTAAGGCCATCAGCGATAGAAAAAGCGCTGCTGAACAAGACGAGACAGCCAAAGCATAGCAACTGCCAATTTTGGTGGCGAATTCTCGTTCTAGTTGGGTAACAGGCGACTCTGCCGTTGTGTAGCGGTACAGGTCGCCATTGCCCAAGATCCGGTTTACTTCGGACATGGCAGACGCTGGAATTGGCTCTGCGGCGGTCACATCAGGCATTTTTGTTGCGGTTGTTTTGCTCATCCATAAGCCTCCATGAGTTCGTTCCCACCAATGAAATCAAGACCGCGTTGCTCGCCATATTTTCGAGCGTCGTCATATGTTGTCGAATGGCCAGATTCCGCGTCGATCATCTCTGAGGCGACGACCATCGGGAACAAACCCTGATTTACTGCGAGGGCCAGAATGAGTTCGGTGTGCCCGTTTCTCTCTTTGAGAAGACCTTTTGTGCCGACGATGAGAGGAATATGCCCGGGCGCACGAAACAGTCGCGCAAAGTCCTTGGCATCGCCTTCCTTTAACAGATCACAAAGCTCGCGAACTGTACGCGCAGTCTCAACATGAGAACAGCCGGTCTTGTTTTCCCTGAAATCCAAGGTGATGGAAAAACGAGGGTCAAAACCGGGTGTTGGCTCCGACAACGCCCCGTAGATCGAGTTGGGGTCTGCATACTTGGAAACAAAGTCCAAATATGTGTCCAAACCCAAAGTCTGACCCATCTGCCAACTGATGTAGACAGTTAATGGCGCTCCTGCATTGAGACGCAAATCCGCTACCGCCTTTGCGTCAATTCTCTCGGCAAGATAAATAAGATCGGTTTCGGCTTCTCGATCATCAAAGTCATAAAGAAGGATTGGTTTTCCTTCTAATAGGCTACGGGCTGCATTCTCAAACTTCTTCATATTTTACCTCCTGCGCCAACGACAACATAGTTTGATGTTCGGAATTATGATCCGAGCCGAACCAAATAGCGCCCTACACGCATGACTGGCAATGAGTGCGATAGAGCTGATGAGCGGTTACACGCGCAAGGCGACGAGGATCGAAGATCCGATGCCCCATGCGATTGAAACCCGCACGGGCGGATCGCCGTGGTCTGGATGACCATGTGAACGCGCCAAGGTGTGGCTCAGAGAGACACGCCCTGGCGCCAGAGTTCACAGGGAAAGCAGGGCGCGGTGTTCCGGGCGCAAGCCGGTCTGCCGGCTGAAGCCTGAAAAGCGCGGTGACACGTCTGAAAGGCGGGGCAGGGGCCCTAAATCTGTTCGGTGCCCCTCATTTTGACCATGATCCGGATTCCATGCTGCACGGTGACTTCATCATCCGGCCAGATGCGCGCTGCTTCGCGCTGACACGCGCGGGCCAGGTCGAAGTGAACGCACTGCGCCAGCTCGTCGATCATGTCGCCACGATTGCTGTACCGCACAACGCGGTAAGGATGATCGAATATACGGCCCATACGCCAAGCCATAAATGTTCTTCCTATGTTCTCGCAAGGCAAGATTGGCACGCCGATTAAAAATGGGGCTGTCTGCCCCCGCGCCCTACGGGCGCTCCCCCGAGGATATTTTTGGCAAGATGAAAGAACGGCTGAGTCGCGTTAGGGTGACGGGATGAAGCAAGGACAGGTGCGGAAAAATGTGCAATCTCTACTCGAACACGACGGCCAGCGAAGCCATGCGTCAGTTGTTCAAAGTGGATGCGGCACGCGACCATTTGGGCAATGCGCAGCCGCGCCCGGGCATTCATCCGAAAGGGACCGCGCCAGTGGTCGCGCTCGATGATGACGGCAAGCGTGAGCTGGTGGAAATGTCGTGGGGGTTTCGGACACCGAAGGTGTCGCAACGCACCGGCAAACCCATCAAACCGGCGGCATGGAACAATGCGCGCGATGACAAGCTGATGAAGTCAGGTCTCTGGAAAGGCAGCTTTGCAGATCGGCGGTGCTTGGTCCCGGTGTCGAGTTTTAACGAGACAAAGGGACAGAAACCGGCGACGGACTATTGGTTTGCTCTCGCGGGTGAGGGTGACGATCGTGCACCCTTTGCGATAGCCGGGCTTTGGCGGGTGGAAAGAGAAGATCTACTTGAACCGGAGCATCCGCGACGTGTTCACACGATGGTCACGACAGAGGCCAATGATCTAATCCGGCCCATACATGCGAAGGGCCGAATGCCGGTGATCCTCAGACCAGATGACTATGAGACCTGGTTGACGGGATCGCTAGACGAGGCCGCGGCGTTGTTGAGGCCCTATCCTTCTGCCGAAATGCGGATCGTCCTGCAGGGCGTCGGAGAAAAACGCGATGAAGCGGGTCTTTGATGTCAGGCAGATGAGAGCTGCGCCTTGACCAGCTCGTCGGCGATAAGCCCAGTGATACTCGCGTAAGCGATAGCACCGTCTGGCCGCGCGGTGCGGGCCAGGGATTTTGCAATCGCGTCTGGCCGATGGCCATGCTGAAGCAAAATTGAGATGAGGACACAGGCGTCTTGAATCTGGAACTCTAGGGCTGATCCTGACTTGAATCCAGCTGAGTAGAAAACCTCGCGGGGCCGTCCGTCCTCGTTGGGGTCGTAGCCCACGGACAAGTGGATCGTGTGGCCGTCTGGCGTCTCGATGCGCCGCGTCTCTGTCAGTCGTCGCTTGGGCAGATTATGCCGGGGATCGGGTTTGTCCTTCATGGCGCTATCCTTGCAGATTTGGCGTGTTTGTCGCCCAAAAAAGCCGCCGCCCGGGAGGGAGGCGGCGGAGTTTGCCGTGATTGGCATTCGGGTCTTTGCGCCCGCTGCTTGATGCTTGGGTACCGGGGGCGGCCTTGGCCGCCCCTTGGCTGGCCTTAGCCAGCCAGCGGGACCAGG
>CAKZYL010000258.1 GCA_937884705.1 uncultured Roseovarius sp.
TCGCGTTTGTCTTCATCTGAGATGACGCCGATCGCGTTCGCACCAACCGTGTTGGCCAGTTGGATCGCGTAGGAGCCCAAACCGCCTGAGGCGCCCCAAACCAGCACGTTCTGGCCCGGCTTCAACTCGTGAGGATGGTGTCCAAACAACATCCGATATGCCGTGGCGAGCGTCAGCGTGTAGCAGGCCGACTCTTCCCATGTGAGGTGCTTGGGCCGCGGCATCAATTGCTGCGCTTGCACCTTGGTGAACTGTGCAAAAGATCCGTCACCCGTTTCATAGCCCCAGATGCGCTGTGTCGGGGACAGCATCGGGTCGCCGCCATTACAGTCTTCATCGTTTCCATCATCCTGGTTGCAGTGGATCACAACCTCATCGCCCACTTTCCAATTCTTCACGGCAGATCCCACTTTCCAGACGATGCCCGACGCGTCGGAGCCCGCGATGTGATAATCCTGACCATGAACGTCGAACGGGCTGATCGGCTCACCACGTCCGGCCCAGACGCCATTGTAATTGACACCCGCCGCCATGACGAGAACCAGCACTTCGTTGCTGTCCACATCCCAGGTATCCACCACCTCGACTTTGAAGCTCTCGGACGGCACGCCATGGCGCTCCCGGCGAATGGCCCAGGCATACATCTGCTTGGGCACATGGCCCAAAGGCGGCATTTCACCGATCTCATAGAGGTCTTTTTCGGGCGCATCGTAGGGGGCGATGCTGGTTTCCGTATCCAGGGCCATTTGCGTCTCCTAAACTGGAATTGCCGCGCCGCAGAATCGCGCGCTGTCGACGTGGGATATAAGCCGTCACGCAACATTGCAATGATGAATAAGCCAATTTTGAAACTTTATGACTTTGCAAGCGCAGAAATCTCTTAGAATACGCCTTTGCCTCCGCAGCGCGCCAAAACGCTTAGCAACGATGTCGCCCAAAACCGCGCATTGTTTCCCACTACGCGTGGGCCGGAACCTGCACCAGATGTGCGATTGACCGTGCATAGTAGGAAACGAGCGCCCGGTACTCCTCTGATATGGCAATCCCGGAGGAGGTTTCCTGCAAGATCCCGCGCTTGCGCAGGTTTCGCAAACCGACCTCCACCATGTAATCGGCATCTTCCCTGGGCATATGAACATGCGCTTCAGGAACGCCTTGAAGCAAGGTTTGTACAGCCTGGGTCAATTGCTCCTGCGGAATTGGGCCGTCATGGGTCATAAGAACATGCGCAACAGCAGGCACAGGCAAGACGGGCACCTCTTGTCCGATGCGCCGCATCAACAGGCGGCCAAGCTCCTTCACTGATGCGTTGGTATGCTCTGCCTGGAAGGTATTGAGAGAGACCGGCGCACCAAAGCTCACCGCGGCATATCCGTGCCGATGATAGCGTCGCGTGATCCAAAGCCAGAACTGTTTGACGATGAACCCCGCCACAACGCTGATCCGCGCAGGAAACCTCCGCTTTCCGGATTGTTTTGCCGCCACCAAAACTTGGTCTTCAAAAACCCGGTCATAGTTCAGAGCCACAGGCACAAATACGACATCGCGGGCAAAATCTGTCCGTCCATCCACTATGTACTTGAGCAAACCCAGTTTCGGGGGTGTCAGCCCCCCATCAAGCGACAGCCCGCCTTCGGGGAACATTGCTTGTGTGACGCCCGCATCCGTCGCCATGCCCACATAGCGCGCAAGCACCGTTCGATAGAGATCATTGCGGGATTTACGGCGGATGAAGTACCCGCCCATGGCACGTATCATGCGCGATAGCGGCCAAGCCCGCGCCCATTCGCCCACGGCATAGGAGAGGGCTGACCGCTCAGCAGACAACCAAGTGACCAGCACGTAATCCATGTTAGAGCGATGGTTCATCACAAACACGATCGTCGCGTTTTTATCCACATTGCGCAGGCTCACTTCGTCGAAGTTGCCAATGCGCACGCGATATAGCGATTGCGACAACCACCGCGCCGCCCTGATGGCGATCCCGAAATAGATGCTCGCGGAAAACCCGGGCACGATCTCTCGCGCATAGCGCTGTGCCAGTTGAAAAGCTACATTTTCCGGTACGCCCTCGTCTCGGGCATGATCTGCCACAGCGCGGCTGACTTCGGGATCGTAGATGAGCCGCTGGATCATGTCATAACGGCGGGCGATTTTGAAAGGCTCGATCGGCCGCTCCAGCCGTTCATTCAAACGAGACACCACGCGTTCCATCCGCCTGCGGAAAAACCAACGCACAGATGGAAAGAGAAAGTGCGAAGCGAACGTAACAGCCGCGAACAATAAGATCAGGACAAAGAGCCAGATCGGCAGTTCAACGGTCGCTGTCATTCAAGGCCCTTGCGCATGGTCTCGGACTTGGATCGTATCAGTCCTATGAACGGCATGCCAGATATCGTTGTATCCTATGGGTTTTCGCGCGAAAGGCAGATCGTGTTACGCCTCTTCGGGCCGGCGTTTCGCACGAAACCAAGTCGCATCCTGACAAAAGACGCGCGGGCCGAGAGGTTCATCTTCGTCTGGCCTTCAAACCCAAAGGCGAGGAGCAACTTGGCAGAGTGTGCCGTATCTTTGACGTCTGATCCTCCTTAGAAATGATCCGAACATACCCACATCAAAGCTGATGTGAAGCGCAGTCCGCCAAAGTCGATGTTTGGCTGTGCGGCCCAAAAGCGTTTGGTCTCATCACTGCAGTAAAGCGCTGATTGCTCCTGGTTTTGTTTCCACCAAAACGCCTTAGATAGAGGCTTCCACGACACGAGCGCGCTCAAATTGCCGAAAAAAATTGACTCCTTAGAAAAAAATGAGCCTCCTTAACGGATCTTCATGAGGAGCGGCCCATGGCAAACCGTCTTTCAACAAGTTTTACTGGACTCGAGTTCGTCAACCCCTTTGTGCTGGCCTCGGCGCCGCCCACCGAAAGCAAGCGCAAAATTATGAAAGCCTTTGAGGCGGGTTGGGGAGGTGTTGTGACCAAGACAATCGGCCTCCATCATGTGGAAAACGTCGCCGGGCCAAAAACGATTTTCCAGCGGGCCAGCGATGTGAAGCCATATGTGTCGCGCAACAAAAGACCCGATACAGTTTCGCATTCGTCCTGGAATTGGGAGCTGATTTCTGATCAGCCACTCGATTTGTGGCTGCCCGACCTGGAGGAAATCAAGACGACTTACCCCGATCGCATGCTCATTGCCTCGATCATGGCGGGCGCGGGCAACGACGAAGAGATGCGCAATTGGCAAAAGCTTGCAACCTCCTGCATCAATGCCGGATGTGACGCGATCGAATTGAACCTGTCCTGCCCTCACATGGACCGCAAGGATATGGGCGCAAACATCGCCAATGATGAAGAGATTATCCGTGATATCATCAATGCCGTGACGGATGCGGTCGACGTCCCGATCTGGGTCAAGCTGACGCCTGCGACCGCCGCTTTGGTTGACGCGGCCAGAGCTGCGTATGAGGCCGGAGCATCGGCCATCTCTCTTTGTAATACCTTTCCTTCGCTGCCCCTCCTTGACCCTGAGACAATGAAGTTTGAGGTCGAAGTGGACGGCCTTGTGACCTCCGGCGGTCTGGGCGGCCTGGCGATTGTACATCAAGCGCTTCAGCGCGTTTCAGACATCTCCAAAGCGTTTCCAGACAGAGCAATATCCGGCATTGGCGGCATCAGAGGTTTCCGCGAAGCGTTCAATTTCGTCGCGCACGGTGCGGGCAACCTGCAGGTCTGCACGGCTGCCATGGAAGAAAAAGGCAGTGGCGGCGTCGGTATCAAGCTCATTCAGGAGCTCAAGGACGATCTGGCCGACTACATGGAGCGAAAGGGCCACTCGTCGATCGAAGAATTCCGCGGCTGCGCGCGCCACCGGATTGTGGATCATTCTCAAGTCCGCCGCAAAAGCGACGAATACAACGGTGGATACGCCAAGTCCGCGTAGAAGCATACGTGACCGGCATCAATGGCGTTCTTTGAATGTGGCGCGTCATCATCTTCGATTTGAGCCAAAGAAACGCGTTTCTTGCAAACCAGAAAGGACGCCGATCTATTTCTCAATTGAAATGTAAGCCGCATAAATCATGTGTATTGCCCTAAAAATGCCGCAATGCAGCGAATTGACGTGTCATATTATTCCAGCTATCAAACCACGAACGTAAGAAAGTTGCGCAAACAGATTCACGAGGTCCGCTCATGTCTGAGACAAAAACAGACCGCCAGCCCGATCGTCCCTGGCTGATCCGCACCTACGCAGGTCACTCCACGGCCAAAGCATCCAACGCGCTCTACAGGACAAACCTGGCCAAAGGTCAGACGGGTCTTTCGGTGGCCTTCGATCTGCCAACGCAGACAGGCTATGACAGCGATCACGTGCTGGCGCGCGGCGAAGTGGGCAAAGTCGGCGTGCCAGTCTGCCATCTGGGCGACATGCGCACGCTTTTCGATGAGATCCCGCTGGAGCAGATGAACACCTCGATGACGATCAACGCCACCGCGCCTTGGTTGCTGGCGCTCTACATTGCTGTGGCAGAAGAACAAGGCGCTGACGTCACCAAACTCACAGGCACTGTGCAGAACGATCTCATTAAGGAGTACCTCTCACGCGGGACCTATATCTGCCCGCCTAAGCCTTCGCTCAAGATGATCGGGGATGTGGCCGAATACTGCTACACCAACGTGCCGAAATGGAACCCGATGAACGTGTGTTCTTACCATCTGCAAGAGGCGGGAGCGACACCGGAGCAGGAGTTGGCCTTTGCCCTTGCCACAGCCATCGCCGTGCTGGATGAGTTGAAGCCACGCGTGCCGACGGAGGATTTCCCAGCTCTGGCGGGCCGCATCTCTTTCTTTGTGAATGCCGGCATCCGGTTCGTTACTGAGATGTGCAAGATGCGCGCCTTCGTAGACCTCTGGGATGAGATCCTGGAACAGCGCTACGGCGTGGAAAATCCCAAGTTCCGCCGTTTCCGCTATGGCGTGCAAGTGAACAGCCTTGGCCTGACCGAGCAACAGCCAGAAAACAACGTCTACCGCATTCTTATTGAGATGCTGGCCGTAACATTGTCGAAAAAGGCGCGTGCCCGTGCGGTGCAGTTGCCCGCTTGGAACGAGGCACTCGGTCTGCCGCGCCCATGGGACCAGCAATGGTCGATGCGCATGCAGCAGATCCTCGCGTTCGAGACCGACCTGCTGGAATTCGATGATCTTTTCGACGGAAACCCTGCTGTGGATCGCAAGGTCGAAGAGCTCAAGGATGGTGCGCGTCACGAGCTTGCCAATCTTGAAAGCATGGGCGGCGCGATCGGCGCGATTGAGTACATGAAGGGCCGCTTGGTTGACAGCAACGCCGATCGTTTGGGTCGCATCGAGAAGAATGAAACCGTGGTCGTCGGCGTCAACAAGTACACGCAAGGCGAGCCCTCTCCGCTGCAGACAGAGGATGGCGGCATCATGGTGGTCGATCCAGCTGTCGAAGACGAGCAAATCAATCGCCTGAATGCGTGGCGCACGGAACGGGATGACGCTGCCGTGAAAGCTGCTCTCGCAGCGCTGCGTGAGGCTGCGAGCCAAGGCAAGAACGTGATGACTGCCTCCATTGAGGCGGCCAAAGTCGGCGTGACAACGGGCGAATGGGCCGCGGAAATGCGCCGCGTCCATGGCGAATATCGCGGCCCCACAGGCGTCTCCGGCAGCCCATCCAACAAAACAGAAGGGCTCGACGACATTCGTGAGGCGGTCGATGCGGTCTCAACGCGCTTGGGCCGTCGCCTCAGCTTCCTGGTCGGCAAACCGGGCCTAGATGGTCATTCCAACGGGGCCGAGCAAATTGCCTTTCGCGCCCGTGACTGTGGCATGTCGATCTCTTATGAAGGGATCCGCTTGACCCCCGAAGAGATCGTGAATGCGGCGCTGGATGAAAAACCTCACGTGATTGGTCTTTCGATCTTATCGGGGTCTCATCTTCCCTTGGTGGAAGATCTCCTTGGTCGGATGCGTGAGACAGGCCTAGGCAATGTGCCTTTGATCGTCGGCGGCATCATCCCAGATGATGATGCGCAACGCCTGCGGGAAATGGGGGTCGCGCGCGTCTACACGCCCAAGGATTTTGAGCTGAACACGATCATGATGGATATCGTCACTTTGGCAGATCCAGAGGCGATGGCTGCAGAATAAAGCCACCCGTCCTCTACCCAAAGCTCCCTTAGAGGCATAGGCGTTTATTGGGCTGCGTCTCCCTCGGGTTCTGTTACCACCACATTCTGACCATCGGGTCGTTTGGCACGACCGGGTGTGACCGTCAAAGCCTGAGACTGCGCCAGTTGGTTGAACCTTCGCTCTATGCGGCTTGAAAGATCCTCGTCATCTTTCGCCGCAATCGCGATCGCCATGTATTCCGCCGGTGAAATGCCGGGCACGCGTTCGACCTCCGCGATGCCCTTTTGATCGGCCTCCGCCAGAAGCGCGTCTATCTCTTCTTCGGTTTCGGCAAGGTCAATCTTGGCGAGGTACTCTTTGCGCACGCGCTCTGCTGCGATCATCGCGTTCACAAAGCTGACAATCTGACCAACGGAGACATCCTCTGCATTGATCTCTGGCAGATCCGTCGGCATTTCCTGCGCCATAACCGGCGCGGTGAGGCCGAGCGCAACGGCTGTCAGTGTTGCAAATGAGAACGGGCGCATGGGTTTGTCTCCGATATTTGGTGCTGGTTACATGGGGTATCCCGGCCAAAGGTGCAAACCTTTGCGCAAAAATATGCGTAGCCCTCTCACGTCAGACCACGATTTGTGGCACAGTCGATCTTCCGAGAGGTACCAACAATGACCGCATCAATATCCATCCGCCCGCTTGCACCAGAAGATAAGACAGCTTGGGCCGCTCTTTGGCAGGCGTATCTAGAGTTCTACGAAGCGTCCGTCACCCAAGAGGTTTATGACACCACCTTTTTGCGTCTCTGCGATCCGGAGCGAGATGAACAATGCGGGTTGATCGCTTTGCAAGACGACGTGGCCGTTGGGATCGTCCACTACATTTTTCATCCCCATAACTGGAAGCTGGAACCGGTCTGCTATCTGCAAGATCTCTTCGCCGCACCCGACGTGCGCGGCACAGGGATCGGGCGCAAGCTGATTGAAGCGGTGTATGAGGCCGCGGACGCAGCGGGCGCACCCACCGTCTATTGGCTCACACAAGACTTCAACGCCACCGCCCGACAGCTTTATGATCGCATTGGCGTCGTGACACCGTTCATCAAATACAATCGGAGCTGACGGGGATGAGCATTCACATCAACGCAAACCCCGACGACATCGCCGAAACAGTGCTTATGCCCGGCGATCCGATGCGTGCGAAATGGGCCGCTGAGACATTTCTTGAAGACGCGGTGCAGGTCAATTCGACCCGTGGAATGCTGGGCTTTACCGGCACGTGGAAAGGGCAGCGTGTAACGATCCATGGATCTGGCATGGGGATGCCGACGCTCTCGATTTACGTCAATGAGCTTATCAGAGATTTCGGCGCCAAGACTCTTCTGCGGATCGGATCGTGCGGAGCAATGCAAGAGCATGTGAGCCTTCGCGATATCGTCTTGCCGCAAACGGCGAGCAGCATCTCGACACCGTCTTCCTCGATCTTTCGTGACGTGAATTTCGCACCGGTCGCGGATTTCGCCATGCTGCGCGCTGCCGACAATGCCGCCCGGGTTTTGGGTGTCACCCCGCATATTGGCGGCATCTATTCGTCTGACACATTCTACGATGAACGCCCTGATCTCAACGAACAGCTGACCCGGCATGGGTGTCTGGCTGTCGAAATGGAAACGGCTGAGCTTTACACGTTGGCTGCGCGCTACAGTGTCCGGGCACTCACCGTTTTGACCGTGTCGGATCACCTTTTGACCGAAGAATCTTTGCCCTCAGAAGAGCGAGAGACGAGTTTCCGCGATATGATCCAGATCGCGCTGACAGCCGCGTTTGCGGACGCGTCCTAGGCAATCTCTGCCAAGATCGCTTGCGCGGCCGCGGCCGGATCCCGGGCCGCATGGATGGGGCGACCGACCACAATGTGATCTGCGCCATCGGCCAAGGCCTGGGCGGGCGTGGCGACACGTTTTTGATCCCCAAGACTTGCCCCGGCCGGCCTCACGCCGGGCGTGACAATCAGCCGACCATTGGCCTCAGGCAGCGCCCGGATCATTGCCGCTTCTTGAGGGGAGGCGATGACACCATCCGCACCGGCCTCAAACGCGCGGCCAGCGCGTTCGGTCACAAGATCCGGAATAGAGCCGTCTTTGATCAGGCTCGCATCCAGATCATCGCGGTCCAGAGACGTCAGGATTGTGACACCCAAAATTTTGAGCGGGCTTCCCGATGCGCCTTCCTTGGCCGCGTCGATCACATGGGGATCTCCATGGACCGTGAGAAAATCAAGATCGAACTGTGCCAGGCCCCGCACGGCTGCCTCAATCGTCGCGCCAATGTCGAAGAGTTTCATGTCGAGAAAGATGCGTTTGCCATGATCTTGCTTGAGCTCATTTGCCAGAGCAAGGCCACCGCCGGTGAGCATACCCAAGCCAATCTTGTAGAAGGACACGTCGTCCCCCAGCCTGGCCGCGAAATCAAGCCCCGCAAGAGCGTTTGGCAGGTCTATTGCGACGATGAGGCGGTCATCTTGCACGGCGTGGGTCCCTTTCTAAAGCGACGTCACGCTCTTCTTGCCAGTCGCGAAAGCCGCGTCAAGTCACCAGCGTGATCAAGCCGACAGAAATGCGCCGATCCCGAAACTTTGTTTATCCCTAACCGCAGACGCCCGGCTGCGCGCCAAAACAGAGCGGACGGCGCGACGGATCAGTTTTTGTGTCTTCTCCTTGGCGTCCTGGTGGCGACGCAAGGTTTGGGCCTTTAAACCACGGACAATTGTCTCAAATTCCGCATGCGGCGGCGCCTTGACCGACACTCGGTAGGTATAACAGATCGAGTTCTCATGCAGCTCTGCACGTGCCACAAAAGACCCTGTCTCAGGATTGTAGCGGGTCAGCCCAAGCGTAATCGGAGGCGCCACCTCTTTGATAATCATGGATAAGTCCCTCCACTCAGTGCCTCGCGGCAGTCTGGACCAGAGATGGAAACTTCGATGACGAATTGAAGTTGTGCTCACAAATACGTGCGAATTGTTGTGTCCTGCATCGTGCCGATGACGAGGTCGGGCCGGTTTCTCGCTGCAGCGATTAATTTTTGTGCAGCCTTGAAGGCCTCGCGGCAACTCACCATTTATTCGGTAAGGTTCCCGAAAGACGTATGCCTCAAAGAGGGTGCGGCGACGGGAGAACGCTTAAAAGGAGAATTGCGATGGACTTAGGCAAGTTCACGGAGCGCTCGCGCGGGTTTCTGCAAGCGGCCCAGACGATCGCCATGCGGGAAAACCACCAGAAACTGGCGCCCGAACACATACTCAAAGCACTGATGGATGACGATCAGGGGCAAGCGAGCACCCTGATCGAACGCGCGGGCGGCAAACCAAAGCGCGTGGTCCAAGCGTTGGATTTGGCGCTGGGTAAGATCCCCGTCGTGACGGGCGACACGGGCCAGATTTACATGGACACACAGACCGGCAAGGTCTTGGATGAGGCTCAAAAACTCGCCAAGAAAGCTGGCGACAGTTTTGTCCCGGCGGAGAGGCTGCTCACAGCCTTAGCCATAGTAAAAAGCCCGGCAAAAGATGCGATCGATCAGGGCGCAGTCTCCGCTCAAACGCTCAATACGGCGATCAACGATGTCCGCAAGGGCCGCACCGCAGACAGTGCAACGGCAGAAGACAACTATGAGGCGCTGGAAAAGTACGCGCAAGACCTCACGAAGGCCGCGGAAGAGGGCAAGATCGACCCCATCATCGGCCGCGACGATGAAATCCGTCGCGCCATGCAGGTGCTCAGCCGCCGGACCAAGAACAACCCGGTCCTGATCGGGGAGCCGGGCGTGGGTAAGACAGCTATTGCCGAAGGGCTCGCCCTGCGGATCATCAACCGCGATGTGCCTGAAAGCCTGCTCAACAAACGCCTCTTGGCGCTCGACATGGGCGCGCTTATTGCCGGTGCAAAGTATCGCGGAGAATTCGAAGAGCGGCTCAAGGCCGTGCTCAACGAAGTCACCTCAGCTGCCGGCGAAATCATCCTTTTTATCGATGAGATGCACACGCTGGTGGGCGCGGGCAAGACCGATGGCGCAATGGATGCCGCCAACCTCATCAAGCCAGCGCTCGCGCGGGGGGAGCTTCACTGCGTCGGGGCGACCACCCTCGACGAGTATCGCAAGCACGTGGAGAAAGACGCAGCACTCGCCCGTCGCTTCCAACCGCTGGTGGTGAATGAGCCGACAGTGGAAGATACAATCTCCATTCTGCGCGGCATCAAGGAGAAGTACGAGCTGCACCACGGCGTGCGGATCTCTGACTCAGCCCTGGTGAGCGCGGCCACTCTGTCCAATCGCTACATCACAGACCGGTTTCTTCCGGACAAAGCCATCGACCTTGTCGATGAGGCGGCAAGCCGGTTGCGCATGGAGGTGGATAGTAAACCCGAAGAGCTTGATGCGCTTGATCGTGACATCCTGCAAAAGCAGATCGAAGCAGAGGCGCTGCGCAAGGAAGATGACGCGGCCAGCGTCGACCGGCTAGAGAAGCTGGAAAAAGAGCTCGCCGACTTGCAAGAAAAGTCATCTCAGATGACGGCCAAGTGGCAGGCGGAACGCGATAAGCTGGCCGGTGCCCGCGATATCAAAGAACAGCTTGAGAGCGCTCGGATTGAACTTCAAAATGCGAAGCGGGCGGGCGATCTGGCCAAGGCCGGAGAGCTGTCCTATGGCGTTATTCCTGAGCTGGAAAAGAAGCTTGCTGAGGCGGAAGCCACAGAAGACAGCGGCGTCATGGTCGAAGAGGCCGTCAGGCCTGAGCAGATCGCGCAGGTTGTGGAACGCTGGACCGGGATCCCGACGGCGAAGATGCTTGAAGGGGAGCGCGAGAAGCTGCTTTCCATGGAAGATGGCCTGCACAAGCGCGTTATCGGTCAGAACGCGGCCGTAAAGGCCGTGGCAAACGCTGTGCGCCGCGCGCGGGCCGGTCTCAATGATGAAAACCGTCCGCTGGGGTCATTTCTGTTCCTCGGACCGACCGGCGTCGGCAAGACCGAGCTCACAAAGGCCGTGGCAGAGTTCCTCTTTGACGATGACAGCGCGATGGTGCGCATCGACATGTCAGAGTTCATGGAGAAACATGCCGTCTCTCGTCTGATCGGGGCGCCTCCGGGCTATGTCGGCTATGACGAGGGCGGTGTGCTGACTGAGGCCGTGCGGCGCAGGCCCTATCAGGTCGTGCTCTTTGACGAGGTCGAAAAGGCGCATCCGGAGGTCTTCAACGTACTCTTGCAGGTGCTCGATGACGGTGTGCTGACCGATGGGCAGGGGCGAACAGTGGATTTCAAGCAGACGTTGATCATCCTGACGTCGAACCTGGGGTCCCAAGCGCTGAGCCAGCTCTCTGAACAGGCGGATGCCTCTGATGCCAAACGCGATGTGATGGATGCGGTGCGGGCGCATTTCCGGCCTGAATTCCTCAACCGTCTGGATGAGATCGTGATCTTTGACCGCCTCGCCCGAGAGCAGATGGACGGGATCGTGGACATTCAGATGGCGCGCTTGCTCAAGCGGTTGGCAAGTCGGAAAATCACCCTCGATCTGGATGAAAATGCGCGCAAGTGGCTCGCCGATGAAGGCTACGACCCGGTCTATGGGGCGCGGCCACTAAAGCGGGTGATCCAGAAAGCGTTGCAAGATCCGCTGGCTGAGGCGCTTTTGGCAGGCGACATCCTCGATGGCTCTATCGTCGAGGTCTCGGCCGGGGCGGATGGGCTTCTCATTGGTGATCGGGTGGGAAGCACCAACCGAGAGCCGCCTGCAAACGCGGTGGTGCACTGATCGATTTGGGAGCGCTGCCCTCAAACCCCCGTGGTACTTAAGAAAAGAAAGACGCAGGGGCGTGCCTGATCGGCGCGCCCGTGTTTTTTTTGACGAATTTTCAATTGGTAGTGGGTTATTCCCAGAAACGCTGTGGCGCTGTATAAAGGCGCTGAGCAGACAGTGAGCGCGCCCGGACATCAGGGCGCTGAATGAGGCATAGGTAAGCCGAGATGAGCGCCAAGGACACGCCTGACCCAGGACCAACAGCGGAAAAGACGACGCTGCCGATGTGGATGGATGAGATCGGACCTTGTGGCGCTGCATCGGGGTTTTTGCACGCTGATCCGCATCATCCGATGCTTTTTGTCAAGCGGCGGCGGCCCATACTTCTGGTGACCTTCGACAACCTGTCCAACGTCAATGATCGAGATCCTGCGCGCCTGCCCTGGGCCTATAAGTTTGCGCGCGACAATCAGTTGAGCCACTTAGGCGTCTACGCGCATCTGGGCAATTGGTACCGAGACGCGCATTTGATTCAGAAAATGCAAGACATGGCACGTGACGGTTTCTTTGAAGGCTATGAGAGATGCATCTTCTCGGGCTCTTCGATGGGAGCATTCGCAGCGCTCGTGTTTGGGCAACTGGCACCCAACGCTCACGTCATGGCCTTCAATCCGCAATCGACCCTGAATGAGGCGCTTGTGCCGTGGGAAGAGCGGTATCTCACAGGTCGGCGTCAGGATTGGACGCTGCCTTTGGGCGATGCTGTTGAGGCCGTAGGGCGCCTCGAACGCGCCTTTGTCTTCTACGATCCCTATTTTGAGCCCGACCAAAAGCATGTGGATCGCCTGATGGCGGGCAAAGGGGCAGCCGAGAGTTTGACCCTCATGAAGTGCTGGTATTCGAGCCACAAATCAGCCGTGTTCCTGCGTAAGATCGGCGCGCTCAAGCCCTTGATGACAGAGGCGATCCTCGGCGATCTGACCTCTCATCAATTTTACAATCTCTATCGCGACCGGCGGCGCTTGCGATGGTATCGCGGATCTCTGTCGCATTACTTTGAAGAACGCGGGCGCAAAGACATGGTGGACCGCACCAAAATCGCGTTTCGCCGGGCACAGCGAAAGATGGCGCAGACCACGATTGACCGGAGCCTTTAGATGAACGCACGGGCCTATGTTGCGACGGCGCTGTCCAACGAGGCGCCCTACCTTCTTGAATGGGTAGCGCATTACCGCGCGCTGGGCTTTGCGGGGGCAATCCTGTTTACCCGCGGCAGTGAAGACGGCACCGATGCGATGTCTGCGCGGCTGGCGGAGATGGGGCATGTGCATCATGTGCCGATGAACGGCCCCAAGAGCAAAGACGCGGTGCGCGATGCGCTAGGGTATTTACCCAAACTGGCGGTAGATCTGGGCGCAGAATGGTGCCTTGTCGCCCATATAAATGAATATCTTAATATCTCGGCTGGCAAAGGCACATTGGCTGACCTGGTCAGGGCTTGCGGCGACCCCGATGCCATTTCAATTTGCCGACGCGCCTTCGGCTCTTCCGGGATCAGGGGCATTCCGAAGGGTCAGCAGCGCGAAACTCATCGCAGCGCAGCTGCGCCAGAGGCCCATGGTCATATGGTCACGCGGGGGATCAAGACGCTCTTTCGGCCGGACCGTGTCACGCGAGTTGCGCCGCATCGCCCCTATTTTCCAAAAGAGACACGGCCGACATGGGTCGATGCAGGTGGCAATCCGATGCCCGATCTTTATCTTGAGAGCAAATGGACGGCGCATGACGCATTTGCCCATACTCATGCGCGCCTGCATTACTATTCCGTACCTTCGCCAGAGGCGCTTTTGATCCGAGAAGGGCTTCCAAAAGACAAGTCAAAGCGCAAGGCATTTGAAGCTAATTGGCGCAAGATGGACGTCAATGACGTCACAGATAATAGCATGGGCCGCGCGCTTGGCCTGTCGGATCCGATCCTTGCAAGCTTACAGGCCGATAAAATTCTGTCAGACCTTCAAAAGGCCGGGCAGAAATGGCACGACACGCGAGCACAAGATATGCTGCAAGACCCAGAGATCAGCGCGCTGTGTGAACGCCTTTCCGGTTCGGGAGGCTCAGATCGCCAGACCAAAGTGCGCACCTCGCCCCGCGTTGGGGGCGGCACCTATATGCCACCGCCGGTGCGCCCCATCCGGTTTAAGATTAAACCCTCATCCAATGGAGACACCCAAGCGGTTCTGCATGGCGGGTTTCACAAGACGGCCACAACCTATTTGCAACGCTTGTTGGAGGACAATGAAGAATGGCTTGGCGCGCAGAGCGTCTACGTCGTGCCGCATCTGAAGTTGCGCAAGCACATCACATTCCCGTCGCAACTCGATGCCTACAAAACGATGAAGATCAAAAGACGGACGCGGTTCAGCGAAGAGGATCTGCAGGGATTTCAGGACACGTTTTTCGAAGAGCCACTCGCATGCAAGCCCGCGCGCATGATCCTATCGGATGAAAATCTGCCCGGCCTGCCAGCCCATTGTGTGACCACTGGTAAGCTCTATGAACACCGTCGCGCGTTTTTCGAAGCCTTTGCCAAACGCATGCCCTTGCCCATTTCGGATGCATTTTTCGCGATCCGGAACTATGCAGACTTCTTTGCATCATCTTACGTGGAATATCTGCGCGCAGCGACGACGACCACCCCCGGACACATGGACACGCCAGAAGTGATGCGGCGCAATGTTTTGGGATCTTTGCCCAATTGGAAGCGCGTTTTCGATGATTTTGAAGCGGTGTTTCCAGGTGCTCAGATCCATATTTGGCGCTTTGAAGACTTCCGTGCCTTGACGCCAAAGATATTGGAGACATTCTGTGGCGACGGTTTGGATGTCTCAAAACTGAAACCTCCAAAGGAACGCAACGCGCGGCCATCCGCATCTGCCCGAGCCGTGGATGAACTGGTCTTGATGTCAGAGCTTCAGGGCGCCGGAGCGATGGCCGAACATGCCAAAACTCTGCAGGACATGTATCCGCAAGGAGATGAATATCAGCGTTTTGATCCGTGGAGCGCAGGAGAACGTGCGCATCTGACTGCGCTTTATGAGCGCGATTGGCAGGCGCTTTGTGAGGATAAGAGATTTGTGACTTTGGCGGCGTAACAAACTGCCACCGTGGAGTGTCTAAATCCACCTGTGCGCCCTGCTGTCTTTGGCAGATGTGATCGCAACTAAACGGTTTGGCCGAGATCATTGAGGATGTAGCTGATCCCCCGGCGCCAGTCTGGCGAGCGAAGCCCCAGCTGAGTTTCTGTCAATATGCATTCGAGGCGCGTGTTGAGCGGTTTGGGGATCGCCCCTCGCGTTTCCACATCAATCACCTCGCAAGACAAACCCGCCACTGCAATGATCTCACGCGCAGCGTTTGACAGGCTGACATGGGGTTTGCTTTGGTAGTGATAGGTGCCGCTTAGAGATTTGTCTTCCAACACACGGATCGCAGAAATCTGGGCGGCCCGAGCAAGGTCATAGGCTGAGGTCGGCGCACTGATTTGATCCGAGGGCACCTCAATCCGGGTTTCCTGCGCTGCCCGTTTCAGTAGCAACGTCAAAAAGTTGTCTCCATGGGCGGAAACGACCCAAGACGTGCGCAAAATTACGTGCGCTCCGCCAGCTCTGCGGATGGCTTCCTCGCCGACAAGTTTCGAACGCCCCAAAGCGTTAAGTGGCCCGGGCGTATCCTTCGGGGTCCAAGGCACATCTCCGCTGCCATCGAACACATCTGCCGTTGAGATATGCACCAACGGCGCGCCAATCTGCGCGCAGGCCTCTGCCATCCGGCCTGGCGCCGTGCCATTCACAAGCATGGCATAGTCTTCGTCTTTTGCTGCAAGCGTCTCATCGCGCACGGCTGCGACATTGATCACGACAGCGGGCCGGGCCTTTGCGATCAGATCCGCACAGGCATCCGGATTTGCAAGATCGGCGCGATCTCGACCCAGCAGCAAAAAAGGCGCGTCAGGGCCCATCTGTCGTTGCATATCAATGCCGACCTGGCCACGTTCGCCAAATACAAGGAGGGACATGAGCGCTTTCTATCTCAGGATCACTTTGAACTGGGACCTGTGCCTGCGCATTGTGTAAGTCAACCTTCTTGCTGTCCGCGGATCCTTAGACACCCACTGCAACGTCCTCCTCAATGCCCCTATAGGACGCTGGAAAACCGACATTCTGCGATCGTAACACGTGGCGTGCGTCCCAAACTTGGCGCACACCCGCTGCATGAAAGAAGAAAGCCTTCAGTTTTTCGCGCTCGGTTGTGTGCAAGTGGACAATCAGCACCTAACTTGACGCTATGGACCATTTGACCAATCTCAAAGACTGGATGACTACGGAGGGTCGTTGCTCGGACGATCCCGTGAAAGTCGTTTCGTATTTCTGCTCTACCCTCGCCGACGCAGGGGTGCCGATCTGGCGCGTAAACATTGCGCAAAGCTTTGCAAATCCCTTGTTTGCGGCGACGGGCATTGTTTGGAAACCTGAGGAAATTGAAGTCAACGAAATCACCCATGCTGTGAGGCAGACAGACAGCTACTTGGGCAGCTCTTTCGAATACATCTTCAAACACAAAAAGCCGCTGCATAAGAACTTACGCAATCTCAACCGCGAAACGGAGCATCTTTCATATGTGGAGTTTGCAGATCAAGGAGGCACCGACTACTACGCCACATTGCTTCAATATGGCGATGCGTCTTTGCACGGCTGCACATTTCTGACGCGGGATCCCAAGGGGTTTCAACTACGCCATCTTGAGAAGATAGAAGCCGCCCTGCCCGCTTTGTCGTCTGCCTTGGAACCGATCACGATGCGTAAGTCATCTAAAAGCCTTTTGCGCGCTTATCTTGGAGACGGCCCATCTGATGCTGTTTGGCACGGCACGATCATGCGCGGGGAACGCACGACAATTGAGGCCGTTGTCATGATATCCGATTTGCGCGGATTCACGGCGTTGTCGGACAGCACAACCGAAGACTGCGTTTTTGAAGCGCTGAACGGGTACTTTGACGCGGTCGTCCAATCGGTTGAAGGACATGGCGGTGACGTTCTGAAATTCATAGGTGACGGCACCCTGTCGATTTTCCCGATCTCAGACAATGCTGACCGTGCCCATCAATGCCGACAGGCCACGCTAGCGGCAAAGGATGCACTTGCAGGTCTGGCCGCTCTCAACGCCACACGAGCTGAGGAAGACCAGCCGATTTTGGACATCGGCATCGGGATCAGTTTCGGCCAAGTCAGCTATGGCAACATTGGAAGCCCGGGCAGGCTGGACTTTACGGTGCTCGGCGGCGCCGTGAATGTTGCCAGTCGGATCGAAGCGCTGACCAAGACCGTTGGCAACCGCGTTTTGGCCACGGCCGCAGTGGCTCATTCTGTTCCCGAACTGTATTCCTCATGCGGAACCCATGCGATACGCGGCATATCGGCTCCGCTCGAGGTGTTTACGCCTTTTGACGGGCATAAGGCATTAGATGACACAGCCAGTCGAGAAGGCCGATCTGCAATGACGCGCCCTGCTCCTAGCTCCTAATCTTTCATGTCCGGATCTTTGCTCTCTACTTCAAGCTCTCATGAACTTCAGGCACAAAGGTTTGGTCTCCCAGCGGCGGACGCACATATCCGCGCTGAGGAGGACGTTCATCCAAAACGACCGGCTCGCGTTCAATCTCTTCGTAGGGGATCAAGGATAGCAGGTGGCTGATGCAATTCAGCCGCGCGTGCTTCTTGACGTCTGAGTTTACCACATACCATGGCGCTTGCTTGATATCGGTGTGGGAGAACATGTCATCCTTGGCTTTTGAGTAGTCCACCCACCGCTTCCTGCTTTCGAGATCCATGGGGCTTAGCTTCCACTGTTTAGTGGGATCGGTCAGGCGCTTTTGGAACCTGCGCTCTTGCTCGTCGTCGCTTACCGAGAACCAATATTTGATGAGCTGAATGCCAGAGCGCACCAGCATACGTTCAAATTCTGGGCAGCTGCGCATGAACTCTTTGTATTCTTCGTCAGAGCAAAATCCCATCACCCGCTCAACTCCGGCTCGGTTGTACCAGGAGCGGTCAAAGATAATGATTTCGCCCGCCGCCGGCAAATGCGACACATATCTTTGGAAATACCATTGTGACTGTTCCCGTTCCGTCGGCGCTGAAAGTGCAACAACTTGGCAGATCCTTGGGTTCATGGCCTCCGTAATGCGTTTGATGGTGCCGCCTTTACCGGCCGCGTCCCGCCCTTCGAAGATGATCGCCACTTTATGGCCCGTTTTCTTGACCCATTCCTGCAGTTTCACCAGCTCAATCTGCAGGTTAGCGAGTTCAGCTTCATATTTTGAATTCGAAATTTTTGTCATCAATGACCCCCCATTTTTCTTCAAACCTCAAAAGGACTCACGCACACGCTACAAGCAAAGGTGCAAATGCCCCTAATGGTTTTGTCTCAATAGGACGCACTGCGTCGTCGTAGAGCAAACATTGAGGCCAGTTAGCGACATCAGGAGGCATGTCGCTAACCCACATTTTCGCGGCAATTGATTAGAGAGAACAAAATAGTGGCTCTAAGCCTGTCGGCGCTGTCCTAGACCAGGGACATAGCGCTTTCGCGCGGCGCTTTCCTGCATCAACCATCGTGTGACCACGTCGCTTTCAGGATGCTTAGGGGCGCCTTGCCTACGCAACAAGTAGTAGCCTGAATGGGTTCGGACATGCGCATCGCGCAACGGCCGAACAAGAGAGCCATCTTGCAAATGGCGATCCACCAGATGACCCCAGCCGAGCGCGATACCCAGCCCATCAACGGCCGCTTGTATCGCCAAAGGATACGTGTTCACGAATGTTGAGTGGCGCACGGACGGGTCGGTATCCAACTCTGACAGCCAGGTTTTCCAATTAAGCCACTCTGTATGGTTGCTTGTCACCTCTATGAGGGACTGATTGAGCAAATCTTCTGGTTTTTCCAAATGGGGATGATTGACCACATAGCCGGGCGAGCAGACTGGAAAGACCGTCTCTCCAAAAAGATACTCGGCATCATAGCCTTGCCATTCGCCCTCACCGCGCAGAATCGCCAGGTCGAACGCTTCTGTCAGACACTCAGAGTCGTGGTCCGAGGAAAAGAGACTGATCGTGACGTTGCGATTTGACATCTGGAATTTCCGCAAACGAGGCATCAGCCATAGCGACGACACAGAGTTTGTCGCGGCCATGCGCACAGTTGACCGGTGATGCTCTTCCAGCATGGCCTCAGACGTGCGCTCAAGCGATTTAAGCGCGGGGCCAATACCGCTGAGCAACTTGCGGCCATGGTCTGTCAGCTGCACAGACCGGTGCCCCCTGAGAAACAGGGCGCAATCGTAATGCGTTTCCAACAATCGGATTTTCCGGCTCACGGCTGTTTCGCTGATGTTGAGTTCTTTGGCTGCGGCCGCAAAGCTTTCCAGCTCCGCTGCAGCTTCGAAAGCCAGAAGATACTCGAGTCGCGGCAGCGCGGCACGATTCTTAAGCATAGGGCGACCGTCCTGTTTTCATGGCGCATAGAAACCAAGCACTCAGTAGAAAAGCTAGGCCGGACCGGTGCGTTTGCCAAACTTTTTTATGGGCAAAGCACAATCAAATTATTGTCTGACCCACCAAAAAGCTGTGCCAAGTTATGGGCACTGACGAAGGAGTGCCGGGTCTACCGGACATCCGACGCAACCGATAGGGAGAAGTTATGAAAATCAAATATATGATGTCCGCGACCGCGCTGAGCTTGGTCATGGCATCCGCAGGCGCGATCAGCGCGGCGGAAGACAGTTCTGACCCGATCGTCATTCCGATCCATAACTGGTCCAGCCAAATTGTGATGAGCAACGTGGTTGGCCAGATGTTCGAGATGATGGGCAACAATGTGGAATTTGTGACCACCGACAGTCAGGCCGTATATGAATCGGTCCGTCTGGGTGACGTAACGCTTGAGCTCGAGGTCTGGGAAGGCGCGTTCGGTGCGTCTTTCCGAGAAGCATTGTCCAAAGGTGGCTTGCATGATGCAGGTGATCATGACGCTGTGACGCGCGAAGACTGGTGGTACCCGATGTGGACCAAGGATGCATGCCCAGGCCTGCCAAGTTGGGAGGCTCTAAACGACTGTGCCGATCTCTTTGCCACTGCGGAAACAGGGGACAAGGGACTATTCCTTGACGGTCCGGTTGACTGGCTGAAGCACGGCAAAGAGCGCGCAGAAGCGCTTGGCATCAACTACGTTGTGAAGAACGCGGGTTCCGCCGCAGCACTCTGGGCTCATATCGGTGCTGCGGAAGCCGACAAAAAACCAGTTCTGGTTTTCAACTGGACGCCAAACTTTGCGGAAGCCGTATGGCCGGGTGAGTTCGTTGAATTCCCAGTTTGGGAAGACGGCTGCGATACTGATCCAGCAAAAGGCCCCAATAAGGAAGCGCTGTACGACTGCGGCAACCCGGCCGATGGTTACCTCAAAAAAGCAGCCTGGGACGGCATGAAGGACAAGTGGCCCAGCGCTTATGAAGTGCTGACCAAGATTTCCTTCACCAACGCCCAAATCGCCGAAATGGCACGTCTGGTCGACATCGAGGAAATGGAGCCCGACGAGGCAGCTGAAGTGTGGCTGGAAGAAAACGAAAGCGTCTGGAAGGACTGGATGCCGGAAGGCAGCACCTGATCTGACGAGTTGAGAAAGTCCTGCCCGGCGTTTCATGCGTTGGGCAGGTCAACAGTCCACCGCGCCGCGCCACGCCTTGGACTTTGCTGTCCCGAGACCCATTTCGGGAGCATGGGGACTCTAAAGCCGAAAGAACGCACATGACCAGCGACGCGCCCGTCATATCCTGCCGAAACGCCTGGAAAATCTTTGGCCCCAACCCAAGCGCATACCTCAAAAGCATGCCTGCAGGACATTCCTTCGATGACATTCGCGCGGATGGCTACATTGCGGGTGTAAAGGACGTCTCCGTCGACGTTGGTCGAGGTGAAATGTTGGTCATCATGGGCCTTTCCGGGTCCGGAAAATCCACTCTTGTGCGATGCTTTTCCCGTCTGCATGACATCACCGGCGGGACGATTGAAGTTGAGGGCCAAGACATCATGGCGCTCGCTGAAAAGGACCTCATTGAGCTCAGACGTTCTAAAATGGGCATGGTGTTTCAATCTTTTGGATTGCTGCCTCACCGTACGGTTCTTGAAAACGTGGCCTTCCCGCTTGAAATGCGCGGCCAAGACAAACACGCGCGTCGGACGCGTGCATTGGAAGTTATCGAACTGGTCGGGCTTTCCGGCCGGGAAGACTATTTTCCCCGTGAGCTTTCCGGCGGCCAGCAGCAACGTGTTGGCATCGCCCGCAGCTTGGCGATTGAACCTGACATCTGGTTTCTGGATGAGCCTTTTTCGGCGCTTGATCCGCTCATCCGCAGGGAAATGCAGGACGAGTTTTTGCGACTTCAAGGGATGCTGGGAAAGACGATCGTCTTTATCACGCATGATTTCGACGAAGCTCTGCGCCTGGCCGACCGCATCGCGATCATGAAAGACGGTGAAGTTGAGCAATGCGACACACCAGATAAGATCGTGCTCAATCCGATGACGCCGTATGTGAAAAAGTTCACCGAGGAGATTGAGAAGGCGCGCGTGGTGCATGCCAGTGTGATGGCCCGACCCGTGAATGGTATCGTACCTGAGGGCGATCCCATTGCGGGAGATTTAACGATCCAGCAATTGGCAAGGCAGCTTGTCAACGACAGCCGCGATCATCTGCCCGTGGCAGGAAAGGACGGCGCATTGATCGGCATGTTGGAACGTCGTCAGGCCCTCGACGTTTTGTTGGGGGACGATTGATTTGGCCGACGTTGCCGCCAGCACACCCCTAGGCCGCGAACGGCCCGCACGCGACGCCGTGCTTTGGTCATTGATAGGCACGGCCCTTTTGCTTTGCGCTGTAAAACCCGTTCTCCCTGATTTCATGATCCGCCTGCCAGAGGCATGGATACCGCCCACGGCAGACATCCTGGATGCAATTTTTGACTTCATCAAAGGCGACCGGGAAGAGGGGCGCTTTGGCCTCATATACATCACCCGTTGGTTCGCGGAAGGTCCGCTTGAATTCATGCTGGGTCTCACGGCAAACCTGCTTGAGGGTAAGCATCGTTGGCCGTTTATCGGGCCGATCCCGTGGTCCTGCGTAGCTGCTGCAGCCGCCGTATTGGGCTATTACTTGGGCGGTTGGAAACTGGCGTTGCTTGCAGGCGGCACATTTGTCTGGACCGCATTGATCGGTCAGTGGGAACTGGCGATGCAGACGCTATCGGTTCTTGCTGTGGCCGCACCCCTGGCCTTTATCATCGGGCTTGGGTTGGGCATTCTGGCGTGGAAATACGCGTGGTTTGATGCGGCCGTAAAACCGATATTGGCGATCCTTCAAACGATCCCATTTTTCACCTATTTGCTGCCCGCTGTAATCTTCTTCAAGGTCGGGCCGACTGCCGGGGCGATCGCGACGACCATTTACGCAATTCCGCCGATGGTGTTGATGTCGACCCTGGGTCTGAAAAAGGTCTCACCCGAGATCGTGGAAGCGGGCAACATGTCCGGCTGCACGCGGTGGCAGATGCTGACCCGCGTCTATATCCCGTCCGCCCGCACGGAAATTCTAGTTGGCGTGAACCAAGTGATCATGCTCTGCCTTGCGATGGTGGTTCTGACCGCGTTCATCGGAATGCCCGGTTTGGGTGGCAAACTTCTGGCCATGATGAACAGCTTCAAACTGGGTCGGTCGTTTGAGATTGGTGTGACCATCGTGCTGGTGGCGGTGATGCTCGACCGGCTGTCCAAAGCCTGGGTCGTCAAATTGCCAGAGCACCATGAGAAGGGCACTCCTTGGTACATTCAGCACAAGTTTGCAGTGCTGGCCGTCGTGGCCTTTGTCTTTTTCCTCGGGCTTGCACAGTTCGTCGATTGGTTCAATGAGATCGGACGTCG
>CAKZYL010000259.1 GCA_937884705.1 uncultured Roseovarius sp.
AGCTGCGATGCAGCATGGAACCGCACACTCAGCGTCCGGTAGAGAGGCCATTCTGGATGGTGTCTATGAGGCGATGCGAGAGACATTCAATGTTCCCGAAGACGACCAATTCATCACGATCATCGAACACGACGCGTCGAACTTTCGGTATGGCAAAACCTATCTCGACATTGAACGAAGTGATGATGTTGTCTTCATTCAGATCAGCGCGATGCAAAGCAGGACCATTGACCAGAAGAAAGCGCTCTATGCGCGTTTGGCGGAACTTTTGAATGAAGGGCCGGGACTGCGCAGGGAGGATGTCTTTGTAAACATCATCGAAGGCGCGAGAGAGAACTGGTCGCTGGGCAATGGGCTGGCTCAGTATGCCTGACCGGGTGGTGCAATGTTAATTGATGCGAACACGCCGTCTGAATACCTGGACCAGCTGGAAGACGACTGGCGCCGCTCAAAGCTATTGGAAATTCGGGATGTGATCAGGGCGCAAGCACCTGAGCTTGAAGAAAGCATTCACTACAAGATGCTGGGATACGGGATCGGTGATGACTACGTGTTTCACCTCAATACGCAGCGCGCCTATGTGAGCCTGTATGTCGGAAACATCTCCAAGATCGATCCCCGGGGCGAGTTTGTGAAAGGCTTGAGCATAGGAAAAGGCTGCATTCGATTCAGCAAGTCGGTGGATGCTTACTCTACACGTATACACGAACTTGTGGCGCGCGGATTTGAGATGTGGCGACAGGGGAATGATACTGAATGCTAACAAGATTTAGGGTCGTGCCCCGACGCAAATCGCTGGCCGTCATCAAAAACAGACTATGACCTTGTCCGTTCACGGAGTTTGCCTTCGCAGCGAATGTCGGCAATGCGGGCTGCGGCCGCAGCATCTTGACTGCTCGCTGAAGGGCAGGTTAGGGCCGAACCTGGCTGAAGCAACAATTTAATTGCGCGCAACCGTGCCGTTTACATCGCTCTGTCTTGGGGGCGGGATAGCAATTTGCAAGCGAAGGGAATATCTTTTCATCAGGGCCGTTGTCAGGACACAGATCCCAAAAACGTACTAAGGTCAAACCCGTGATTATGATCCTTCGAAACGCATTTGCCGCTCTCATCCTGGCCGCCTTCTGCGCGGCGTCCTTATCAAACTCCAGCACGGGCGTCATATCGGCCGCTTGGGCCGATGAAGGGGGCGACGATGGAGACGGCGATGATGGTGATGATGGCGACGAACGCGATGACGATGACGGGCAAGGCAGATCGGGTCACTCTGGTTCCCGAAACTCTCCGGCCGGGCAAGTGGATCGCTTCCTGCGCAATATCGAACGCAGCATCTTTGGCCGCAACGCGCAACGCCGCGCGCCCGCGCAATCGGTTGCCCCAAGACAGCTTGAGGATCAGGCGCCCGATGAAATTGTCGTTCTTGATCTAAGCATTACCGACCTGACGGTCCTTCAAGCAGAAGGCTATTTTGTGCTAGGCACCTTCGCGCTGACGGCGCTTGCCCGAGAGATGACGCAGTTGCAGGTTCCCCAGGGAACGCCCCTCACTGACGCCCGTGACCGGGTGCGCGCGCTGCCGTCCGGCCAAACGGCAGATTTCAACCACTTCTACCGCGCCGAACAGGCGACCCTGACGCCTGAACCCGTGGCCTTGCCAGCATGTCGCCATGAAAACTGTCGCAGCTGGGACAGCATCAGCTGGCCGCGCGCGTCTCTGACCTTTGGTGCCTGCGCCGTGACCGTGCCCATCGGCATGATCGATACAGGCATCAACGCGGGCCACGAAATCATCGCTGGCGCTGATCTCGAAGTCGTGCGCCTGGCCAGTGAGGCAATGGAGCTTTCGAAAGCAATTCATGGCACCGCCGTGGCCTCCGTGCTGATCGGTGGCAATCAGAGCCGGGTGCCGGGTCTGGTGCGAGAGGCGCGCGTCGTGGCCGTCGATGCGTTCGGGCGTAGCGGGTCGGATGAACGGGCCGATCTTGTCTCGGTGCTGCGCGGGCTTGATCTTCTGGCGGCGCGCGGGGTGCGGGTGATCAACCTCTCCATCGCGGGCCCCGACAACGTGCTTTTGAGCGACACGGTCGACACTCTCGTGAAGGAACGCGGTGTTACCATGGTCGCGGCCGCCGGCAATGCAGGACCGCGCGCGGGTCCTGCCTTTCCAGCTGGGTATGATGGCATTATCGCAGTCACCGCCGTGGACACCGGAACGCGCATTTACCGCCGGGCGCAACGAGGGGGGCACCTTCATGTTGCCGCCCCTGGGGTGAACCTGCTGGCGGCCACCTCGGTCAGTGGCGCGCGGCTCAAGACTGGCACATCCTTTGCCGTGCCTTACGTGACCGCGACGGCCGCAGTGTTACTCAGTGTCGATCCGGCGAGAGGTCCAAGTGACGTGGCCGCATGGATTTCCGAAAATGCCCTCGATCTGGGTGCGGAAGGCCGCGATGAGGTGTTTGGCTGGGGGCTGCTACAGACACAAGACGCATGTCGCCCTCAGCGTGACCAGCCTTGAGCAATCGCATCGGCTTCGGCCTCGGCATCAAGTGGTGTGCCGGCGCCGAGGCGGTTCAAGAAAGGCTGCAGGCTTTGCGTTTCTGCACCGCTTGCGGTGACAAATCCATCCTCAGTGTCCGCGCTAGAGAGAGGCTCCGATAGCGTCACTTCCACCGTCCAACCATCCGTATTGTGGCAGGCAATCCCGAAATCGAGCCTGTCTGCGGCGTCATCAATCACCTCGACCTCACGGCAAAAGCCATCCTCGACCGGCAGCGTGGCCATGATCATAATCTCTTTCCCACTCTCCAACGTCTTGGGCGTGCCTGAGGGCAAGATGCCAAGCACGCGATCAAGCGCTGTATTTTGTGCGACCGGCCCAAGCGCGAGCACGTTGTCGGAGGATCCTTCCTGCATTTGCGGCAGGATCACCGCCGCCAGGGCCACCGTTGCGGCCAATGCCAAACCCGCCCCGGCCATCGCGACAGGGCGGCGGCGAAAGGGCACGACTTTGTTCACCTCCACGGGGCCCATGATCGTCTCCCGGATGTGTTCCGGCACAGGTTCGTGCAGAGGCGCGTCAAAGGCCTGTGAAAGTGCTGCATTCGCAGCCATCAGATCATCCACGTAGGCCTGATCGCCCGGGTGATCGGCCAGATGCATGACGACCTCTGCCGCCTCTTCCGGTGACAGTTCGCCATCCACGAAGGCGGCAAGGCGGTCCTCGTCCATCACAGTTTGAAAGGTCATTGCATCGGCCCTTTCGTCATCCCCAATCGCGGCAGAAGCGCCGCGCGTGCCCGCGACAGGCGGCTCATGACTGTGCCAATGGGCAGATCCAGCACGTCGGCTGTTTCCTTATAGCTCAGGCCTTCGATGGCCACGAGTGACAGAACAGTTCGCTGATTTTCCTCTAACCCCGACATCGCGGTTTTCGCCTGATCGAGCATCATGCGATCCTCGGGCAAGCGTGCGGCACGGCCACCATCGCTGAGACCTGCATCCTCGGCATCCACCATTGTGCCCCTGGTCTTGGCGCGACGGCGGTCGTCAATCCAAAGGGTCTGGATGATGCGATACATCCAACTGTCCATCCGCGTGCCAGGACGAAACTGCGCCTCATTCTTTAATGCTTTGACGCAGGCCGATTGCACCAAGTCATCGGCATCCGCCTGATTGCCCGCAAGCGATAGCGCAAAGCGGCGCAGCCGGGGCACGAGATCCACGAGATCTTTCTTGAATTGATTGCTCACGGGGCGGTGCTCCTCTGATGTGTTCTACCCCGAAAACGTCCCGCGCGCGTATCTATTCCATGGAAGACCAAGAAAAACGGTCTGTACGGCGTCTGATGCTGGTCGAAGGGCGCCCGAGAAGATTTTTGGGGAATAGGTCCGCCCCTCGTCCGTTGTCCTCGCAACACCGACGAAGAAAGGACCTCGACATGTGCATTGCACCGATCCACCCGAAAGCGGACACACCGACAGCAACGCAAAAGCGCTTGTGCCTTCACGTGGGAAAGAAAGCAGTTTCAGCCTGCGTGCAAATCCCTGCGAGGGTCAATTCCAGCCTCGCCCCGATGATCGCGCTGCACGGAATTTCACGCAATGCAGATGACATCCTGCACGCGTTCGGCCCCGAATGTGACCGCGTCGGTCGCGTTCTTGTGGTCCCGCGCTTCAGCCGCAAACACTGGCCGCATTTTCAGACGATTGCGCGGCATCGCCCTGATCGCGCGCTGCTGGCCTTGATGGATCACCTGCGCCAGACTGGCGTGATCTCGTCAACGCGGGTGTCCATTTTCGGATATTCCGGTGGCGCGCAGCTCGCCCATCGTTTCGCCATGATCTATCCGCAGCGGATCGCGTCACTGCATGTTGCGGCCGCCGGTTGGTATTGCGCGCCTGATCACAAACAGGCCTTCCCGATGGGCCTCGGCCAACCGGCCGAACCTGAAGGGCTCAACGCGGCATCGCTTGCGAAACGGCAGCTGCGCAACTTTCTGACCCTGCCGATCCACGTCTATGTCGGCCGCGAGGATGTCGAACGCGACGACGCTCTGCGCAAAGATCCCTCGATTGAAACCCATCAGGGCCGCAGCCGCCTTGCCCGCGCGCGGAGCTATGCAGAAAGTCTGCGCCGCGCCGCCCGAGCTCGGAGCATCCCCGCTCAAGTGGAGTTCACAGAATTACCCGGCTGTGCCCATGATTTTTCAATCTGTGCCAAGGCCGGAATGACCCGCCTTGTCTGTACGCGATAACCCAAGACCACAAAGGAGACCAACATGACACATCTTGCTTTTTCGACCATGAAATGGTGCTTTTCCGCCCGCCGGATCGACCCGGTTCTCGCCACCGGACTCAAAGAGGATCTGGCACAGGCTGCCCCCGGCGACATGATCCTTGGCCGTGTCATCAGCATCGGCAATCACACCCGCATTCAGTTGCCCAGCGGGCGGCCTGCCACGCTCTATCCAGGTGATCTTGTCGCTCTGCCGTGTGGCGCGCGCTATGCCCCCGACCAATTCGAAGGCGTGGCCGAGATTGACCCCAAGAGCTGTGACATGCTGGCCGGTGGCGGCTGCGTCGGGCTTATGCGCCAGCGCAACGAACGCATAAAACCGCCCACGCAAATTCAACCATTAGGCCGCATCACGGGGCCTGACGGACGGGTGCTCAACACGCGTGATTTTGCCCTTCTAGAGCGTCTGAGTACGCGAAGCCTGCCCGCAATCTGCGTCATCGGGACCTCGATGAATTCCGGGAAGACCACAGCGGCCGTGGCCCTCAGTCATGGCTTGACCCGCGCGGGATATCGTGTGGGCGCGCTCAAGGCCACGGGCACGGGATCCTTTGGTGATTTCAACAAGCTCGTGGATTCTGGCGCCGCCTATGTGGCAGATTTCTCCGATGCCGGGATGGCCACGACCTATCTCGAACCAATGGAGCGGGTTATCGGTGGCATCGACGTGCTTCTGGCGGCATCTGCCAGCCAGGGTTGCGACATCGCGGTGGTGGAGATCGCGGACGGAATTTTCCAGCGCGAAACCGCGGCCCTTCTGGCCGACCCGGCCGTGCAGGCGCGCTTTGGCGGGTTCATCTTCGCGTGCGGTGATGCCGTGGCGGCGGCGGGCGGCGTTCTGTGCATGGCTGAAATGGGCATTCGCCCGATGATGCTCACCGGCATGCTGTCATGCTCCCCCATAGCGGCCGCAGAGGCCGAGCACGCAACTGGGGTTTCGGTTCTCACCAAGCGGCAACTGGAAGATCCGGCCGAGGCCAATGCGCTTGCCGCTCAGGCTGGCGTGACGGAGCTGGACCGCGCGGCATGACCCCTCCGCGTCTCCTTGCTGACGGGCGCGCGCAGGCTTTCTCCCTGCTGGTTGCGTGCGCCCTTATTCAAGCTGCTGCCCTTTCGGCGGCAGCTTTTGCCACACGCGCCATCTTTGCCACGCTGCATGCCGGCGAGCCGCTGACACTTGCGCTTCTG
>CAKZYL010000260.1 GCA_937884705.1 uncultured Roseovarius sp.
AAATGACGTATAGGCGTGCGCGTTTTGAGCATTATCCTCAATTGCAACGTAAATCAGATGCAGGGGACTCGCCGCCCAGACGGCTGTCTTGGCGGCGTGGATGTCGGCCTGAGAGGCCATTTTGGAGGTGGCTATGATCGCCACGTTGCGTGCGACGCGCGAGAAACGAACCTACAATCGCTGGGTCGCTGATGAGACGATGGAAGACTTCGCGCTGCGGTTCACCGCACGGCGCGCGCGGCGGTGGAACTATGGACGCGTCGCGAATACGGCCATCGGCTCAATTTCGTTTCTGGCACTTGAGGCCATTGGCGCAGCCCTCACGTTGACCTACGGGTTTGACATTGCAATCACAGCCATCATGGCGGTGGGCGCGATCCTTTTTCTGACCGGCCTGCCCATTTCCTATTATGCCGCCCGCTATGGGCTCGACATTGACCTGCTGACGCGCGGTGCAGGGTTTGGCTATGTCGGATCCACCATCACGTCGCTGATCTATGCTTCTTTCACCTTTATTTTCTTTGCTATTGAGGCTGCCATCCTCGCTTTAGCGTTGGAGTTTTGCCTCGGGATCCCGCTGTTTGTGGGCTACGTGGTTAGCTCACTGGTGGTTATCCCACTCGTGATCCATGGCTTTTCCAAAATCTCGACCTTTCAGGCGTGGACTCAGCCGATTTGGATCCTTCTGCATATCATGCCCTTCGTGTTCCTCGCCTTTGTTGGCTATGACATCGAAGCTTGGACCTCATACACAGGGACAGCCTTTGCCGGCCCCGAAGAGATGCCCGACGCAGCGCGGTTGCTTATGCTGGGTGCGGCCACCGGGGTTGCGTTCTCACTGGTTGCGCAAATCGGCGAACAGGTCGATTTTCTGCGGTTTTTGCCAGAGCCAAGCACCCCGCGAGAGAAGCGCAGATGGTGGGCCGCCTTGATTGCGGCAGGGCCGGGTTGGTCGATCTTAGGCGTTTTAAAAATGGTTGCGGGCTCTTACTTGGTCACGCTGGCGTTGCGGGAAGGCGTGCCAGTCAACGAGGCCGCGGACCCAACCCGCATGTATCACGCGGCCTTCGATCAGCTCTTGAATTCGCCCGGCCTGGTGCTGCTGCTCACTGGCCTCTTTGTCGTGCTCTCACAGCTCAAGATCAACGTCACCAACGCCTATGCCGGCTCCATCGCCTGGTCGAATTTCTTTTCGCGCCTGACCCAGACCCATCCCGGCCGGGTTGTCTGGCTGGTCTTCAATGTGGGCATTGCGCTGTTGCTGATGGAGCTGGGGGTCTTCACCGGGCTTGAACACGTGTTGGGCGTATACTCTCACGTCGCGCTGGCGTGGATCGGAGCACTGGTGGCGGATCTGGTGATCAACAAACCGCTTGGGCTCAGCCCCAAGGGGATCGAGTTCCGGCGCGCCTATCTTTACGATATCAATCCGGTGGGTCTTGGGGCGATGGCGATGGCCTGCATCTTTGCCTTTTTGGCCTATGGCGGTGTGTTCGGTGTGATGTTGCAAGCCTTTTCGGCGGCCTCTGCGCTGGCAACCTCTTTCCTGCTGGCGCCGCTGATCGCCTGGGGCACCGGTGGAAAGTACTACATCGCACGGCCTCAGCCGAAAGAGCCGCTGGCTGAGAGCAGTTGCACCGTGTGCGACTATCATTTTGACGCCGAGGACATGATCGACTGCCCGTTTCATGCAGGCGCCATCTGTTCCCTATGTTGTTCACTTGAAACCAGTTGCCATGACATGTGCAAGCCGCATGCGCGGCTAAGATCCATTGTCGAAGAGTGGATCTACGCTGTTCTACCCTGGGCCATGGCGCGCGCCATGCTGACCCAAACGGCGACCGCAGTTTTTGCCACGGCAGTGATTTCGCTGATGTTCGGCGGGGTGTTTTTGGGGATCCGGTCGGTGGCGGACACGCCCAATTTCGATGCGCTTCTGACCGTGATATATGGGTCCATCGTCATTGTGATCGGCATATCGGTCTGGATGTATCTGTTGATCGGGACCAGCCGCAAAAGCGCCATGGCCGAGGCCGAGCGGCAGTCTGAGAGACTGTTGCGCGAGATCCGCGCCCACGAACGCACGGACCAAGCCTTGCAAGAGGCAAAGGACAAAGCCGAGGCCGCAAATCAGGCCAAAACGCGCTATATGTCCGGGCTCAGCCACGAGTTGCGGACGCCGCTGAATGCGATCTACGGCTTCGCACAGCTCCTCGAAAAAGACAGCAAGCTGGAGGCTTGGCGCAATTCCCTGACCAGCATTCGCAGATCAAGTGAGCATCTGGCAGGGTTGATCGACGGGCTTTTGGACATTTCGCGCATCGAAGCGGGGCGTCTGGAAATTATGAGCGACCGCATCAATCTGCAGGTGTTTCTGAACCAGATCACGTCGATCTTCGAAGACGAAGCACAGCGCAAGGGCATCCGGTTTCGCATGCGCACGGAAGGGAGGCTGCCGGCATTCGTGCGATCTGATGAAAAACGTTTGCGCCAGATCATCATCAATCTTCTCTCCAATGCGTTGCGCTACACCGAAAGAGGCTCTGTCGACTTTTTACTCAAGTATCGCAACGAAGTGGCCATCATCGAAGTGCGAGATACGGGCATCGGCATTTCCGACGAAAACCTGACCCGCATTTGGCGTCCGTTTGAACGGGCCAGTCGCTCTGACACCCATGGATCGGGCCTTGGCCTGACGATCACAAAGCTTTTGGTGGAAATCCTTGGCGGTCAGATTGAAGTGGAAAGCGAAGTGCATAGGGGCAGCATGTTCCGCGTTCGCCTGATGCTGCCCTCTGTGGCGCCCAGTGTGTTTGGTGCACAAGGCCTGTCGTCAGAGCCCAGCAGACTGCCGGTTACCGGCTACGAAGGATCACGCAAGACAGTCCTTGCCGTCGATGATGACACCAATCATCTGGCGTTGCTTGATAAATTCCTCAGCGATTACGGCTTCGTTGTGCTCTGCGCCACCAATGTGGAGATGGCCGAAGCGATGCTCGTGGATGCGCTGCCCCACATTATCTTGCTCGACATCGATATGCCGGGGCGCGACGGGTGGAGTTTCGCGCGATCCTTACGTGAAGGTGTGCATGCCAACACGCCCATCATCATGATTTCAGGTCACGCCAACGAAGAACGCCAACACAGGCCCGAATTTGGACTGCATGACGCATTTGTGGCCAAACCCTACAACTTGGACGATCTGGTGCTGCAGATTGCCGAACTTCTGAAGATCAAACTCACTGTCGAGGCCTCAGAAACAGATCGGGCCTGCCTGCCGCTCTCGACGGATGATCGCGCCAAACTGCTGGATCTGGCGCAGCTTGGGCATGCACGCGCGTTGCGCACATCCCTTGACGCGCTGCGCGCAGATCACAAAGGCGACGGTGCCACCATGCGCGATTTGACCAGCAAACTGGAAAATTTCGACATGGCTGGAATTGTCCATACTCTGGAGGCGTATGATGACCGGGCTTGAACTGGAGAACAAAGGCATCGCTCTCGTGGTTGATGACAACCCGGAGTCGCTGGGCATGGTGTCCGCTGCCCTTGAGGCGGAAGGCATGACGGTCTTGGTCGCCCGCGACGGACACAGCGCCATTCAGCTTACCGGTCGAGAGCCACCTGATGTCATCCTTATGGATGCCATGCTGCCGGAACTCGAAGCGATTGAAACGTGCCGCCGCCTGAAGTCAGGTCAAAATCCAACGCCTGCCCCGATTGTGTTTATGACCGGCCTGACCGATCCGGAACACGTGGTCAAAGGGTTACGATCGGGTGGCGTTGACTACATCACCAAACCGGTTGCCGTCGAAGAAATGATCGCGCGACTGACAACGCACATTCTGAACGCCCGTGCCCTGACCAGCGCGCGCAATGCTGTCGGCGTCATCGAGAGCTCCGTCTTGGCGTTTGACGCAGGCGGCGCGCTCGTCTGGAGTACGGAAAAAGCCCAACGAACGCTGGACGCACACAGTTTCGATGTGGTTTCCCCCAACGTCCAGAGCTGGTTGCTCGGATGCATAGACCGACCTGTGTCTGGCGTCGAGCAGTGCATGCTGAGCGAAACGCACGCCCTGCAGTTTATCGGGGTCTCGGCCGCGCAGGACATCCTGATCAAGCTGGTGCAAAGGCGGTCTGAGTGCAATGAAGACCTGCTTCAAAGCGCCTTTGGGTTAACGGCCCGTGAGGCAGAGGTGCTCTACTGGCTGACGCTGGGAAAAACCAACCGCGATATCAGCGCCATTCTCAGCCTGAGCGCACGGACGGTGAACAAACACCTTGAGCAAGTGTTCCAGAAAATGGGCGTTGACAATAGAACATCCGCTGCTGTCCTGGCTGACAGATACCTAAACGCAAATGGATCTTAATCCGATACCCACACAAAGCTCCCTGCGGCGCGCCGTTCTCGATGATATAAAGTTTCTGGTTTTCTCATTGGGCTTTTGGGTCAAGCTCGTTTTCCTTCGTTGGTTCGGATCAGTGTCGCTCATCTGTGTCGCGCTTCGAGGTCGATGGATGTCGACCAATCACGCGTTGTGCCTGCGATCTATGACGCCAACGCCAGACCAGCGGCGTCTGCAACCATCCCGCGCATGACAATGTCGAAGGCGCGCTCAGCGCGCGGTCGGAGAGACAAGCGTCCAAGTGTGACACCAAGGGCGCGCCAGGCGAAATCAACGATGATCATCACAACGATCACGCCCAAAAGCGTGTGGCGTCAAAATGCTACCCCGGAGTTACCCAGAGCAAACATTCGGTGCGGTTGGCACGCATGGTGGTTCGGCGAAAATGCCGTCATGGGTGTTTTTTGATCGGAACAGCTGCTTCGCGCGCTGCGCGACAGCAGAGAACTGCAACAGTGGAAAGTGGACATTCTCTGCGGGTGCAAAGACTTTTGTCTGCCTGGGTCGAAACGGACCCTACACGCCTCGCTCACGCTTCGATCACACGCGATGCTGACCAATTTTACTCAGCATCAAAACCTGTTTCTGCTGGTTCCCCAAATAGCTCATTCATCGCCGAGCACACCCAAAAAACGGTTCTGCACAAGGTCAACCACTTCTCCGTTAACGTCCGCATTTTCAACCATTTGCGTCACGACAGAAATTAACTTAAGCAGATCAAAAAAAGCCGTCAGATGCGGGAGGGGATATGTCAATTGGCCAAGGCGCGCCGGTCGCGCTTGTCGTGGATGACGATGCCTTTAGCCGAAAAAAGCTATCTGCCGCGCTCAAGTCCCTCAATGTAAACTGCGACCTGGCAGAAAACGGAGTTGTGGCGCTTGAGAAACTAAAGTCGGGGTCCTTTGACCTGATTCTCTTGGACATCCTCATGCCCGAGAAAGATGGCTTTGATGTCTTAGAGGACCTGCAATCTGATGATACGTTGCGCGACATTCCAGTTCTGGTGATCTCATCCTTGGAGGAAACGGAGGAAACGGTTCGAGCCTTGGAACTTGGGGCGGTCGATTTTCTGCCCAAAAACGTGGAACACGCCATTTTGAAGGCCCGGGTTCTGTCGTCGCTTGAAAAAAAGCGCCTTAGAGATCAAGAAATTGCCTATTTGCGCGACGTTGAATTGCTGACCTGCGCGGCAAAAAATCTTCAATCGGGCCAGACGAGCCCGTCCGGATTGAACTTGGCCTCGGTGGCCAACCGCCGTGACCCGTTGGGCAATCTAGCGCGTGTTTTCTCGGAACTCGCAATTGTCGTGCACGATCGCGAAACCCGCGCACGCCAGCGGTTTAATCTGCTGCAGGGCACATTCCTTTTGCTGGTCATGGGGCTGACCTGGGGCCTGGTGCCAGCCTTGTCGAAGCTCATGGTCGGCAGCGGTGGCAGCACGCCCATTGGGCTCGCAGCCTGGGTTGCCATTGTCTCGCTCCTGTGCGTTGGGTTCGTTATGTCGGTGCGTGGGATCCGACCGCGCTTCACCAAAAATGCGATGCGGTTCGCATTGGTTGCGGGACTGTTTGCAGGCGTTTTACCGCAGGTTGTTCTATTCTGGGTTTCGAGCCACGTGCCCGGTATAATTTTGTCGATCACCTTAGCCTTGGAATCCATGATCGTCTTTGCCATCGCGGCCACACTGAGGATGGAAAGCGCGAGCCTGTCGCGGTTTGGAGGATTGATGGTCGGGCTGTGTGCGGTGATCATCATTATGTTTTCAACCAAAGAAGCGGATAGCATTGGTTTGCCGTTGTGGGTTCTGGCCGGGGTGCTTGTTCCGTTCTGCTATGCCGTCGAAAGCATTCTGGTGGCGTCCATGCCAACCGATGAAGGTCGGCCACCGATTGAGCTTTTGTTTTTGCTGATGCTTGGATCAACCATCTGGGGGTGGTCGGCGGCAGTGCTCACCGGATCGGCTCTTGTCCCGTGGCATACCGCGCCCGAAGTTCTCATCCTCGCGGCATCTATCGGTGTCATCTCTGCGGTTTCCAATGGATCTTTCGTGGTTCTCATCCGCAAAATGGGATCCGTTTTTGCCAGCCAATACGCCTATGTGGTCACGATCATGGGCGTCGGTTGGAGCATTTTGTTACTCGCCGAACGGCCAACGCCCTGGATCATGGTGGCTCTTGCCTGCGTGCTCCTTGGGATGCTGATGGTGCGACCGAAAGAGGAGCCGGTCTCCTTGGCGGAGATCCTCAGCGACGACAACCGGCGAGAGGCTAACGTGTCCCGCCACTAACCTGAGGCATCAGATCATGGCGGCGCGCGCGCGACAGTCGTCTGATGCACTGCATTCCGCCCAAAGCTGCGACCCAGGATTTTGGCGGAACGCTTTAGTCGCGATAGTTCCTTTGGATCCTGACGGGTTTATCGGACGATTTTGTTTCAACCAGGTACATGCCCAGCAGAACCAAACCGATGGCAAGCCAAGCCCAAACCGTCAGACGTTCTTGCAAGAGCAACATTCCCCAGAGGATGCCCGCGATGGCCGCGCCATAGGACACTTGGCTGGCAAAAACGACACCAGCGACTTCCAAAAGCAAAATGTAGACGGCGTTCGACACGATCGACACGACCGCCAAGGCAACCACGACGATCCCAAGCGCTGAATAGAGCTGATTGACCGGGATCCATTGCTCGCTGAGCAAAGCCAAGGGAACAGCAAATGCCACGGAAAAGGCAAACATCATTCCAACCGCAGCGACCGGATCCACGTTTTTGGGGCGCTTCACTGATAATGCGATGGATTCCAACGCGAAGATGGCTGGCAAGATCAGGGCCCCGATGAGCCAGAGGTTGGCCTCGCCGCCGCTATCGTTGAGGCGGCTGAGCAAGCCGACACCGATACCACCGAAACCGACAAACAGGCCGAAAATGCGTTTCAGACTTGCCTTCTCTATGCGGCACAGCGCTGCGTAGCAAAACACCAACATGCTTTCTAACGCCAACACCATGGTCAGGTATGTGGCTTCCACCTGTTCGGCGAAATAAAAGACGGTCACGTGCTGCAGGATACCCACCAAAAACGCCCAAGACGCGAAAAAGGTCAGGTCCGACATCTGTAGCCTTGGGAATTTTCCTCGGACAATTACAAATCCTAGTGCCAAAAGGGCCGCGCAAACGTCAACCCAAACCGCCAGGCCAAAAGGGGTTGAGCCATATCCGGATGCCATCCGAGACAGCGACGGCGTCAGGCCGGAGAATGCGGCCACCACGACCAACAAAAAACTCCCTTGCAGCAAACGAATGCGCTCCAACAAGCGCACTTCTCGCGCGTGGATTTCCTTGGCCATTCCTTTGAACACAGAGGCCAAACGCCCGATCGGGTCCTTATTTTGCGATTCCTGTTCCAAACCGGCCAGGCTTGTTTCATCGAAATGGCCCGCTTCGATTTGTGCGGCGGCATCTGTCAGCGCGTTGACGCGTTTGAAATAAGCCAGCTCTTGATCGCGAAAGTGTTTTTTGCGCAAGCAGGCCGTCAGTCGGGCATTTAAGATGACGGGGTCAAACCCCTTGGGCAGAAAATCCTCTGCACCCGCCGAGAGGGCGCGCGACACGCTTTCGGTATCCCCCTCAAGATCTGATATGACGATGACGGGAATGTCACGCA
>CAKZYL010000261.1 GCA_937884705.1 uncultured Roseovarius sp.
GGCCAGCGGCATCAGCAAGGCATAGAGCTCATTGAGGCCCTCACCGTGCTCGGCGGAGAGGCGCACAGGCTCTCCCAGACCCAGCGAGTATGCCTCAATCACGCCGGCATCGGCCGCTGAGCTTTCGGATTTGTTGGCCGCCAGGATCACGTGATCGGCGCGTTTGCGCAGGATGTCGGCGAACATCTCGTCAGAGGGTGTGACGCCCACGCGCGCGTCGATCATGAAGAGGCAGATATCGGCCATGTCGACGGCGCGTTCGGTGAGGCGGCGCATGCGGCCTTGGAGCGAGTCGTCCGTGACCTCTTCAAGGCCTGCGGTGTCGATCACGGTGAAGCGCAGATCGCCCAGCCGGCCCTCACCCTCGCGCAGGTCGCGGGTCACGCCCGGCTGGTCGTCGACAAGCGCGAGGCGTTTGCCCACGAGGCGATTGAACAGTGTGGATTTGCCCACATTGGGACGGCCCACAATGGCGAGGGAAAAGCTCATGAGATGCTCCGCAACCGGTGAGGCGCGGCCTTAGCGCAGTTTGAGGTCAGCGGAAAGCCATCAACTGGCCCTTGGTCGAGACGACATAGAGGGTGTTGCCCGCGACCACAGGGTTCGTGGTGGCGCCGCCGGGCATCGGCAGCTCACTGAGCAACTGGCCGTTTTGCGGGTTAAACGTGCGCATCTGGCCGTCATTGGAGACCACGATCAAACGCCCGCCCGCCACGATCGGCCCGTGATGGGCGTAGATCTCATTCTGGCGGCGCGGTTTTGCATTGGTGAAGAGCGGGAGCGCTTTGCCCCAGAGGCGGCTTCCATCATCTGCCGAGAGGCGCAGAAGCTCATTGCGATCGGTGATCATGAAGATGGAATTGCCGGCTGGCCATACGGGGTTCAGCGGGCCGTCGGGCGCGGTCCAAAGCCTCTCTCCGTTTTCCAGATCAAGCGCGACGGTCCGGCCAGAATGGCTGCCGACATAGATCCGGCGGCCGTCAATCACAGGGTCCGACGTGATATCGGCCACAGTCGCGGTGGAAAACCCTGTCCGGCTTCCGGCCACCTGGGCATCCCACCGGCGCAGGCCGCCTTTGCGGAACGCGCCTTGCACTTCGCCGGAGCCAAAAGCGAACACGACGTATTTATCGGAGACGGCGGGCGCCGGGGCGCCGATGACGTTATTGTTGTTGGGCGTGCCTGCGATTTGCCAGCGGATGCGTCCGTTGTTGGCGTCGATGGCCCAGCCGACCTCATCGCCGGAGACAAGATACACCAGATCGCCGAACACAGTTGGGCTGCCGGTGCCCGTGGTGCGCAGGTTTTGCTGCCAGATCTCTTGCCCAGTGGCGGCGTCAAGCGCAGTCAAAAGGCCAAATCCGGAGGCGACGTAGAGTTTGCCACCGCTAAAGGCCATGCCGCCGCCGCTGCCATCGCCGCGATCGTCATTGGCAGGTGTCAGGTCTTGGGTCCAGATCACAGCGCCGCTGGTGCTGACCGCGGTGACCCGCGCTGTGGCATCAAGGGTGAACACGCGCCCGCCCGACACGATGGGATCGGCCGTGATGCGGTTGCGCCGCCCGTCGCCTTCGCCAATGTCCACAGACCAGATGAGGCGCGGTGCGGACCCGAGCGCAGGATGCGCCGTGCGGGTGCGCGGGGTGGCAATTGACTGCGTCCAGTCGGTATTGGCGCGGGTTGCGGGCAGGTTCAGCGGGGGCGCGGCCTCAGGCGCGGTGGTCGAGGCCAGAGCATCTTCGCCGGTATCACTGAGGATAGAGCGGACGCCCTCACGCTCTCCGGTCAGGGCAACTTCCTTTTTCGCGCAGGCGGAGGCCAGAAGCACGGCCATGACCCCCAATGCCAGGGAAACGGGTTTCAGTGCAAATGCGTTCACGATCTTTGCTCCTCACAGCCCTGATCAGATGTCCCTCTTGGGGCTACTCTGTCAGGTCACCACCTAGTGCTACAATCACGCCACTGGCGCGTTCGCGCAAGCCCTGCGACGCCTCAGCATCTGCATAGAGGTCCAGCAGGCGTGTTAACGCGGCCTCTGTGTCGCCCTGTTCGATCTCAAGCATGGCAATCTGTTCTTGCGCCAAAAGCCGCAAAAGACCGCTGGCCTGGGCCAGATCTTCCAGACGTTGGCGGCGATCCGCCGGATCGAGGCCGGCATCGGGAATCATCATCGCCTTGAGCGTGGCCACTTGCCGGTAGACCTGTGGGATGTCGGCCCTGTCAGATAATGTCAGCAGTTTTTCGGCGGCCTCGCTGGGGTTGTCCGCGCCCAGCTCGGCCGCGGTGAGCAGTTTGAGCATCGCATCCGCGCCAGGGGTGGGTGCCTCCAACGCTGTCAACGCATCTGCCCGTTCGAGGCGGTCCTCAGGGCTCAGAGCGGCTATGATCGCGTCGCCAAAGTTCTGTGCATCCTCGCGTTCGGAGGCTTTGCGCAATTCGTTCCACGCGGCGCCGCCGACCAGCAAAACAACCAGCAAAACGGCGATCCAGCCGTAGCGCTTGACCATTTTGAAAAGCTTTTCTCGGCGGACCTCTTCGGTCACTTCTTCTATGAAACTGTCGGTGTCGCTCACGGGCTGGGACCTCATCACGTTTGGCGACCGTCTTATCGCTTTGACATCGGAGTGCCAAGAGCCTGCAATACCGGTCTCAGCCTTGCAATTCTTTGCTCAGGGGCGTAATCTAAACTGGACAGTTCAGCTTGTAAGCCTATAGCTCTCGGCCATGGTGATGGCACCCAACATGTCCCTGCCGCATCAGCTATTTTGAAGAGAAAGTGACCGAATGCGCCTGTTTCCGATCCTGTTGGCCATCGTTGTTATGGGGCTCATCTATGCCCTGGTGTTTCAACGCGATGGCGTGATGGCCCTTGTGACAGAACCCGACACGGGGGACACGGCACAGGAGGCCGCACTGGATGCGTCCTCCTCTGACACATCGGATTTGGTCGGGGTTGTGGTGGTCAATTCCGTGGCGCGGGTGCTGGACCAGGCCGTTCAATTGCGGGGCCAAACCGAGGCCGATCGGGAAGTGGAGCTGCGCGCGGAAACCACAGGTCAGGTTATTTCAGAGCCGCTGCGAAAAGGCGCGTTTGTCGAGGCGGGGCAGCTATTGTGCGAATTGGATCCGGGCGTGCGGCAATCGCTTTTGCAAGAGGCCAAGGCCCAGCTTGCAGAGGCCAGAGCGCGCCTGCCTGAGGCGCAAGCCAAAGGCCCCGAGGCCGAGGCCCGGGTGACCGAAGCAGAAGCCCGCGTGATTGAGGCGCAATCGCGCTTGGCTGAGGCAAAGATCAACGCGAACGCGGCTGCCGAGCTCAGCACCAGCGGATTTGCATCCACGACCCGCGTTGCGGCCACAGAAGCGGCCGTGCGCGGTGCAGAGGCCGGATTGATCAGCGCTGAGGCCGGTTTGAGGGCTGCCGAATCCGGGCTGGAAACCGTGGCCGCAGGCATTGAAGCCGCGCGTGCGGGGCAACAGAGCGCCCAGGCCAATGTGGACAGCGCCGAGCGGGAAATCGCCCGTTTGCAGATCACGGCGCCATTTTCGGGTCTTTTGGAAAGCGACAGCGCCGAGATTGGCAGCCTTTTGCAGTCTGGTGATCACTGTGCCACGGTGATTCAATTGAACCCGATCATGCTGACGGGGTATGTCGCGGAAACCCAGGTGTCACGCATTGAAACCGGCGCCAAGGCGACGGGTGCGTTGGCGTCTGGCGAGGATGTCGAAGGCGAGGTGATCTTTATCTCGCGTGCCGCGGACCCTGTGACGCGCACCTTCCGCATTGAAATCAGCGTTCCCAACGAAGATCTGCGCCTGCGAGATGGCCAGACGGCAAGAATTTCTGTGGCGTCTGAGCAATCGGCGGGGCATTTGCTGCCGCCCTCCGCTTTGACGCTCAATGACGATGGTGAACTGGGCGTGCGCACCGTGGGTGACGGCAACATCGTGGCGTTTTTCCCGGTTGAGGTCGTGCGCGATACGCCGACGGGCATTTGGCTTTCGGGCCTGCCGGACGAGGCACAAGTGATTGTTATCGGTCAGGAATTTGTGAAAGCCGGTGTTGAGGTCGTGCCGCATCTGCAGGAGGTCGGCCAATGACCGGGATTGTCGACTGGGCCGCGTCCCGGGCGCGGATGGTTGTTGCGTTCATTGTGCTCTCTATCCTGGCGGGGTCGCTGGCCTATGCGAACCTGCCCAAAGAGGGCGAGCCTGACATCGAAATTCCCGCCCTCTTTGTGTCTGTCGTCTTTCCGGGCATTTCGGCCGAGGACAGTGAAGATCAGCTGGTCAAGGTCATGGAGACGGAGCTTGCCGATCTGGATGGGCTCAAGACCATGTGGGGCACGGCGGCAGAGAACTATGCCGCGGTGGCCCTGGAGTTTGAGTTCGGCTGGGACAAGACCGCCATCATGGCCGATGTCCGCGATGCCATGACCAAGGCCGAGGCGGAATTTCCTGTGGGCGGAGAACCCTATTCTCTGACAGAGCTCAATTTCAGCACCTTTCCGATGATCATTGTCAGCCTGTCGGGCGACGTGCCGGAGCGCACCATGGTCCGCCTGGCGCGGGATCTGCAGGATGACCTGGAAAGTCTTGATGCCGTCCTAGAGGCGGGCATTGCCGGTGACCGCGATGAAATGGTCGAGATCCTGATCGATCCGTTGCGGCTGGAATCCTACAACATCACCTATGTCGAGTTGCTGGAGCAGGTGCGCAACAACAATCAGTTGATTGCAGCGGGCGATGTGAACAGTGAGGGCGGGGCGTTTTCCGTCAAGATGCGGTCCACCTTTGAGACCCCCAATGACATCTATGCGCTGCCGATCTCGACCAACGGGGATCGCGTTGTCACGCTGGGCGATCTGGCGCGGATCAATCTTACATTTGAAGATCGCGACGGCACGGCGCGGTTTGACGGAGATCCGACGATTGCCCTGCAGGTGGTCAAGCGCAAGGGCTTTAACATCATCGACACCGCAGCGCTTGTCCGTGAGACGATCGCCGAGGCCGAAGCGGCCTGGCCGGACCAGCTGAAGGCGGCGGTGACGCTGGACACCTCGATCGACCAATCCCGCGTGATCGACGGGATGGTGCGCCAGCTCGAAGGCTCTGTTCTGACGGCGATTGCGCTGGTGATGATCGTGACCCTTGCCGCGCTGGGTATTCGCCCGGCTCTGCTGGTTGGCTTTGCCATTCCCACCTCGTTTCTGCTCTGCTTTGCGCTGCTGGCGATCATGGGCGTTGCGATTTCAAACATTGTGATGTTCGGGCTTATTCTGGCGGTGGGCATGTTGGTCGACGGGGCGATTGTGGTCGTGGAATATGCCGACAAGAAGATCGCGCAGGGCGAAGGGCCGATGAAGGCCTATGTCAGCGCGGCCAAGCGGATGTTCTGGCCGGTGGTCAGCTCGACGGCGACGACGCTTTGCGCGTTTCTGCCGATGCTTTTCTGGCCCGGGGTGCCCGGTCAGTTCATGAAGATGCTGCCCTTCACTCTGATCTTCGTTTTGTCGGCCTCGCTGCTGGTGGCGCTTGTCTATCTGCCGGTGATGGGCGGGGTGACCGGGCGGCTTGAAAAGTGGTTCAACACCCGCATTCAGCAGATTGCGCAGGGCTTTTGGCTTTGGCACGTCGCGCTCTTTGTGATCGGTGTTGCGGCCCTTGGTGTGGCGGGCACGCTCATTCCGGCGTTGCTTGAGGGCGTGGGTGCGCGGTTTGCAACCATGGACAGCGCGCGTATCTTTGGCGCTGTGGTGCCGACCTTGGTGGCGGGTTTCGCGATGATCCTGGCTTCGGTTGCCCTGGGCGGGGTGGCCATTGCGGGCACTGTTGCGGCGCTCTTGAGCGTGATGGCGGTTTTCAAACGCGTGGCGTTTGTTTTCACATGGATCAAAGCCAAGATCGTGCCGACCCGTCCGCGCAAAGTGCGCCCGGGGCACCAGCGCACGCCTTTTGGCTGGTTCACTTATCTGATTGCGGCCAACCCCATTGCGCCCGTGCTGGCGTGTTGCGCGGTCTTTGTCTTTGTCGGCTCGGTGGCGATGTATTTTGCCAATAACAACCGAGGCGTGGAGTTTTTCGTCGAATCCGAGCCGGAAAATGCGCTGGCCTATGTGCTGGGCCGCGGCAACCTGTCGATTGAGCAAAAAGACCATCTGGTGCGGCAAGTGGAAGACGTGGTGCGCGCCCATCCAAATGTTGAATCGGTCTTTGCCTTTGCCGGATCGGGCGGGTTGAACAACAACACCGGCGGCATGGATCCGCCCATCGACACTATTGGCCAGGTGCAATTTGAGCTGATCGCTTGGGAAGATCGGCCCAGAGAGTTGGAAACCTGGTTCACCATTCCGATCCTCAACTATGAGGTCCAACGCTCGGTCACGGCGTCCTATGCTGGCGGCTCTAGGACGTTGGAGGAAATCCGTCAGCAAACGGCGCAATTGCCGGGTCTGCGCACAGAGATTATTTCCGTCGATCAGGGACCGTCGGCCGCCAAGCCCGTGCATCTGCGGTTGAGCAGCGACAATCCGGAGGTTCTCTATAGCTTTACCGAGATGGCCCGTGCGCAATTCGACGCCAAGCGGGGCATGGTCCAGATTGAAGACACGCTGCCGCTGCCGGTGATTGACTGGGAATTTGACGTGGACGTGGAAGAGGCGGGCCGGTTTGGCGCCGACATCAGCACCGTGGGCGCCATGGTGCAGCTGGTCACCCGTGGGCTATTGCTTGATTTCATGCGCGTGCCGACCTCTGAGGAAGAAATCGAGATCCGGGTGCGGTTGCCGAAAGAAGAACGGCTTCTGTCAACGCTCGACACGTTGAAAGTGCAGACGACTGAGGGCCTTGTGCCGCTGTCGAACTTTGTCACCTGGAAGGCCGTCCGCGGGCGCGAACAGATCGACCGCGTGAACCAGACCCGCTACTTTGACATCAAGGCTGACGTGACGCCTGGCCTGATAAAAACCGTCACCGATGACAGTGGCCGCGTCACAGAGGTGCCGATCAACCCCAACGAACGCATTGCAGAACTGACGACCTGGCTGGAAAGCGGCGTGGTGCCGGTCGGGGTGAATTGGGAGTGGACGGGCGATGCCGAGGATCAAGAAGAGTCTGGCGCGTTCCTGTCCAACGCCTTTGCAGGCGCGTAGGTCTGATGTTCATCATCCTGCTGGCGCAGTTCAATTCGGTCTACAATGCGCTTTTGGTGCTCTTGGCCGTGGTGCTGTCGACCACCGGTGTGCTGGTCGGCATGCTGGTGATGCAGCAGCCGTTTTCGATCATCATGACCGGCACGGGGATTGTGGCCTTGGCCGGGATCGTGGTGAACAACAACATTGTTCTGATCGATACCTATCAGGAATACAGCAAATACATGCCGAGGATCGAGGCGATCACCCGCACCGCCGAGGCGCGGATCAGGCCGGTTTTGCTGACCACGATCACCACGATGGCGGGCCTCGCGCCGATGATGTTTGGCCTCAGCCTCAACTTTGCCGATGGCGGCTACACGGTCGACAGCCCGACGGCGCTTTGGTGGAAGCAGCTGGCCACGGCGGTTGTGTTCGGTCTGGGCGTGGCAACGGGTCTGACATTGATCTTTACCCCGGCCATGCTGGCGATGCGGATCTGGGCCACGACCTATGTGCTGTGGTTTGCAAAGCTGACCGAGCGGTTGTCGATGGGTCGCACCAGCGCTGCTGCACGGGATTGGGCGCTCAACCGCCAAGCACGGGCCTCGCGCGAGCACGAACTGATCTGGGATGATGGCAACGGTGTCGCTGAACCGGCATTGGCCCGTGCGCCAGAAGCCGAAGAGGGTGATCAAAATGACATCAAGCGCGTGCTGGATGGGCGTCCTGAGGATGGTCCTTTGAGAGCCGCGGAGTAGGGCGCTCAGTACGGCACACAGACTACATCACACGGAGTGCGGCCTTAAGACAAAGACGCGGGGTCAGGTGAGGGCGCCAGAGGCGGCTTTCACGCCCACGTGACCACGCTGTGATCAGGGCCCGTGCTATGCTTTTGCGAATGCGGTCAGAGAAAAGGCGTGGCAGATGAAAAAGAAACGGAGCAAACCGCAAAAGAAAGCGAAACCGGCCGCACGCACGCCGCAGAATAACGCCCCAGACAAACAAGACCGCCGCGCGTTTCTGTCACGCACCGGTCAAATTGTGATCGGGGTGGCGGTGGTCGGAGGCGGATCTGTTTTTGCCGTCAGCGCGGTTCGCGCCACAGCGCGAGAGCAAGACATCAGCCGCATCGGTCAAGGCGTGCCCACCGTGGTGCAAATCCATGATCCGGGATGTTCTCTTTGCGCTGCGTTGCAAAAGGAAACGCGCAAGGCCCTCAAAGGCTTTGACCCGGCCGAGCTCGACTATGTCGTGGCCAATATCCAAACCGATGAAGGTGGTGCCTTTGCTCTGGCGCATGGGCAACCCCATGTAACGCTCATGCTAATGGATCCTCAGGGTGCGCCCGTGCAAATCCTCTCTGGTCCTCAGGATCGTGACGATCTGCGCCAGGTTTTTGCTGATTTCGCAGCGGCCTATCAGTGAGGTTTAAATCGCGTTCGCGGCCACAGGGAAGATGTCGCGCATCATCGTATAGGTGAAGAGCGCAGCGCCCAGCGGTGGCACGTAAAGGCACATCGACAGCGCGAAGGTGTGGATCGTCAAACGCATAGGCTGAGAACATTCCGATTGGCTGAGACGGAAGATCTGATTTCGCTTGATCATCTCTTCTTCTGCCTTGTCGAAAATCTCTTTTGAAAAGGCATCCGGTTCGTCCTTGTTGCTGACCCATGGGGGAACCATGGTGTCGACGATCTCGGCGTAGTTATGTTCCTTTTGCGAGCGGATCTCGTCCTCAGCCTCATCTGCATCATCCTGTGCATCGGCTTTGGCACTGGCTTTGGCACCACCGGCCGTATCGGCGTGCAGAAGTTCAAAGAGTGTGTCAATCAGAGCCGGCCCAACAGGCTGGCTGGCTTCGCCGCGTAGGACAGCGGTGGATGGCAGAAACTCGTGCGTCCGGTCCAAAATACGATCGGCGACGAATTCGTATGACGACATTTCGATTTTGCTCAAGTCTTCGCTCGGCGCGCAACCGACGGCGATCACCAAATGCCAAGGCTGCTTTCTGCCCTTTGACGGCAACCACCCCATGGCCACTCGGACATGGTCGCGATCGATGATCGCGATGTCTTCGCAATCCCATGTCAAAGACTTCGTGCGAGTGTCCACCATTTGAAAGGCCACATCGAACTCGTCGACGATGTCCGCAAACGCAATGCTGGGACGCGCCTTAAATTCCATTGCGATGACAGATCCGTAGCTCTGGGGTGTCATATCTCTGACGCCTTTTTGGTTTCAGTCATCATAGAGTTAACGAGCGGATTGAGGATCTTCTGGGGATAAATTGCGGCAGTTTCGTGGAAAATTTTACTTAACACGCTCAAATGTAAACGCAGAATGCAGGGTCTTTTGCCTCGCGATTGGGGCGGTCTCACCCAAATCGCGGCGCTTCAGTTAAGAAATTTGTCGACGGCGTCCAGAGCGTTGGCCGTCGTGCCAAAGGTCTGAAACGCAACGAAGGTGCCGGTCAGTGCTGCGGTTTGGGAGGAGAGCCGCAGGTTTTCGCCCTTGGCCATGTTGACGATCAAAAGAGCCACGCCCACTGGGAGGGCGATCAAGATCACGGCAAATGCCATGAACCACGCAGAGAGCCGCAGGGGCGCGGCCTCTTCGATGTCTTCTATCTCTTTGGCATGGGCTTCTGCGGCTTCGAGAGCCGCTTCCAAGGAGGGATCCACCCAACCGTCAGAGAACATCTGTTTGATACGCTCCGACGCGCTTTCGGCATCAAAAATCGCAGGGTCGTGATTGCTGATGCGCTGTTGCAAGATGTCGTTTGTCACCTCAACGTCCGGCAGCGCCTTTCGGGTCACGCCTGAATGAGCTGCCGCGTTGACTGAGGACTGATTTTGGGTTGTACGGTTGGGGTTTGGCTGGGAAAACTGGTCGCTTGGCAAGAGGCAATCGGTTTCTTTCCATTGCACGAAATCGGGTTGCAACGCGGCGTTCAAGCCCTGCAGGAGACGTGTCAACAGGGCATCTACGGCAAATTGCGAAAGTGCGCTGGATCCGTTGGCATAGAGTGTCACGTTTAAAATTAGGTCTGCGGTCTCGGATAAGGCGGCAGGTTGGACGTCTGCGATCAGGTCCAACATCAAATCAAAGCTTTGGGTGCTGACCTGGGCGCGATCATCTGACAAGACATGCACGCCCGTGATCCGCTGTCCCATAGCTTCAAATCCACTGGCCGTGTGATTTGCGGCCGCGACGATGTCAAAATCGCGGTCCTTCAAAAAGACCAGGCCAGCCTGTCCTAAGGTCAGAGAATCGAGCATAACCAATCCCATTTTCGCCTTCATATGGAGCATTGTTGCACGTCAGATGCAGCGTCGATTTGTTTCAAGCTTGGAAAAAGTAAGGCGTTTTTTGCAGGTTTTGGTTTCAAATCGCGTTTGTTCGGGATCAGGAAGAGACCATGTTTTTCTGAGAAACCCGGCAATTACAGGCATTTGTGCCTGCCTTGGAAATGACATTTTTTAGACGAAGAAATTGCCAAAAGGTAAAGGGCGCCGAAACAGCGCCCTTTGGTCTTCGGTTTTTCGTCGAGTTAGCAGCTGTAGTAGAGCTGGAATTCCATTGGGTGCGGCGTGTGCTCATAGGCTTCGATCTCTTCCATCTTGAGCTCGATATAGCCTTCGATCTGGTCCTTATCGAACACGTCACCAGCCAGCAGGAACTCGTGATCGGCCTCAAGCTCTGTGATGGCTTCGCGCAGGGAGCCACAGACGGTTGGGATGCCTTCGAGCTCTTCGGCGGGCAGGTCGTAGAGGTTCTTATCCATCGCTTCACCGGGATCGATCTTGTTGGTGATCCCGTCGAGGCCCGCCATCAGCAGGGCTGCAAAGCAGAGGTATGGGTTCGCGGATGGATCCGGGAAACGGGCCTCAACGCGCTTGGCCTTGGGGCTTTCTGTCCACGGGATCCGGACGCAGCCGGAGCGGTTACGTGCGGAATACGCGCGCAGAACCGGGGCCTCAAAGCCCGGGATCAAACGCTTGTAGGAGTTGGTGGACGGGTTGGTGAAGGCGTTGAGCGCTTTGGCATGGGTGAGAACACCGCCGATGAAGTAGAGCGCTTCCTGGCTCAGATCGGCATACTTGTCACCTGCAAAGAGCGGCTTGCCGTCTTTCCAGATGGACATGTTCACGTGCATGCCGGTGCCGTTGTCGCCCGCGATGGGCTTGGGCATGAATGTCGCCGACTTGCCATAGGCTTGTGCCACATTGTGGATGACGTATTTGTATTTTTGCAGCTCGTCACCCTGCTTGGTGAGGCTGTCAAAGATGAGACCCAGTTCGTGCTGACAGGAGGCCACCTCGTGGTGGTGCTTGTCCACTTTCATCCCGAGGCGCTTCATCGTGGAGAGCATCTCAGAGCGGATATCTTGTCCGTCATCAATGGGGTTTACCGGGAAATAGCCGCCTTTGATGCCGGGGCGATGACCGGTGTTGCCCATCTCGTAGTCGGTATCGGTGTTCCAGGAGGCATCGAGCGCATCGACCTCGTAGCTCACCTTGTTGATGGAGGTTGAGAACTTCACATCGTCGAAGAGGAAAAACTCTGCCTCAGGGCCCATATAGGCCGCATCACCGATACCGGATGATTTGAGGTAGGCTTCGGCCTTCTGCGCGGTGCCACGGGGGTCGCGGTTATAGGCCTCGCCGGTGTCGGGTTCCAGGATGGAGCAGTGCACGCAGAGCGTTTTCTCGGCATAGAACGGATCAATATAGCCGCTTTCGGTGTCGGGCATCAGCTTCATGTCGGAGGCCTCAATAGACTTCCAGCCAGCGATGGAAGAGCCGTCAAACATAAAGCCTTCTTCCAGGAAGTCCTCATCGACCTGGTCGGCCATGACAGTCACGTGCTGCAGTTTACCGCGCGGGTCCGTAAAGCGAATGTCAACATATTCGACGTCCTCGTCCGCGATCGTTTTGAGCAGATCTTTTGCGCTCATGATGTGTTCCCCTCAGTCTGTTGGTACGGGTTTTAAGTGAATGAAAGCGTTACAGCGCGCGTCAGAGTGCATCCGTCCCGGCCTCACCGGTGCGGATGCGGATGGCTTGTTCGACGGGGCTGACAAAGATTTTCCCGTCGCCGATTTTGTCTGTCTTGGCCGCTTTGGTGATCGCGTCGATGGCCGCGTCGACCTGATCGTCATCAAGCACAACGTCGATTTTCACCTTGGGCAGAAAATCAACCACGTATTCGGCACCGCGGTAGAGCTCTGTGTGGCCTTTTTGACGTCCGAACCCCTTGACTTCAATGACAGAGAGACCCTGCACGCCGATCTCCTGCAGCGCTTCTTTGACTGCGTCGAGTTTGAAGGGCGTTATGATCGCCTCGATCTTTTTCACGTGCCATCCTCCTTGCGCGTAGTACTGCAGGGCGAGAGATCACTTCTGCCCAAGGTGTACAATCGTATAGGGTTTGGCCGTGAGCGATTGTCGCAGCGCATTTTTAGCTTGCTTAAATTTTGTGCAAATCGCCTGCCTAGTGGGCGAAAGTGAATCAATGAGGGTAAAGACGTGACAGAGCTTCTCACGGCGGCGCAGATGCGGGCCATTGAAATGGCGGCGATTGAGGCCGGTGAGGTGACCGGTCTGGAGCTGATGGAGCGCGCGGGACGGGGCGTGGTGGAGGCGGTGTTTGAGGAGTGGCCGGAGTTGGCCGCGACGTCGCACCGGGCGGTGGTTTTGTGCGGGCCGGGGAACAATGGCGGCGACGGGTTCGTGGTGGCGCGGCTTTTGAAAGAGTGGGGTTGGGAGGTGGAGGTGTTCCTCTATGGCGACCCTGAAAAGCTGCCGCCGGATGCGCAGGTGAATCATGAGCGGTGGGGGGAACTCGGAGAGGTCAAGCCACTTGATACAGAAACCTATGACGGTAAGCTACGAGAACTCATGCACTGCTGTGATTTGGTCGTCGACGCCTTTTTTGGAACAGGGCTCAGGCGCCCGATCTCTGGGCTTCATCACTTGCAAAGCGACTTGGCCTGGGGTGTTAGGGATCGTGAGTCAGGCCATGCCCCAGATTTTCCCAGGGTTGTCTCTGTAGATTTCCCAAGTGGTTTATGCAGCGATTCCGGAAAGTACCTTCAGCCAGAGACAGCTGATCTCGAAGATGAGATACTCGCGCACCTTACAGTTACCTTTCACGCGCCAAAGCTTGCTCATTTTCTCGATCGCGGTCCTGAACTATGTGGAAAACTCTTTTTGAAGAGTATCGGTCTTGAGAGCTACGCCCGGCATGACCCAGTGCCTGTCGGGAGTAAGACCATTTTGCCGGGAGAAGGTGTTGAATGCCTTGCGAAACCACACGTTCTGGCCCTCAAGAAGAGTGGTGCTTCGCAGAAATACGAAAACGGCCACGTCCTGATCCTTTCTGGGGGTGCGGGTCACACTGGAGCTGCGCGGCTGGCGGCGCGTGGTGCGCTGAGGATTGGGGCTGGTTTGGTGACAATGGGTGTGCCAGGTGCGGCGCAGATGGAGGTGGCGTCTCAGGTGTCGGCGATCATGCTGAAGCGGGCGGGCACCGAAGAGGAGTTGGCCTCGGTTCTGGACGACAAGCGTATCAATGCGGTGTGTATGGGGCCGGGATTGGGGCTTGAACGGGCGCGCTGGCTGGTGGAGGTGGTGCTTCGCGGGGTGGAACCCCGCCCTGCGGTGTTGGATGCGGATGCGTTGACCGCGTTTGAAGATGAGCCTGATGAGCTCTTTGGGATGTTGCGTGAGGATTGCGTGCTGACGCCCCATGGGGGTGAGTTTGCGCGGCTTTTTCCGGATATCGCGGAGAAGTTGAACGCCACGCCCACCAAAGGGCCGGCCTATTCCAAGGTGGATGCGACACGGGCGGCGGCGAAGCGGGCGGGGTGTGTGGTGCTGTTCAAAGGGCCCGATACGGTGATTGCGGCACCAGATGGGCGGTGTTCGATCAACTCGGCGTTCTATGAGCGGGCCGCACCCTGGCTCGCCACGGCGGGGTCGGGGGATGTGTTGGCGGGGTTTATCACCGGGCTTTTGGCGCGGGGGTTTTCGGCGATGCAGGCGGCGGAGACGGGGGCGTGGCTGCATGTGGAATGTGCACGGGCGTTTGGGCCTGGATTGATTGCTGAGGATTTGCCGGAGGCGCTGCCGGGGGTGTTTCGGTATTTGGGGGTTTGACA